>JAHFPE010000065.1 GCA_023261345.1 Candidatus Woesearchaeota archaeon | reverse complement strand
TTTTTAAACATTATTGACTTCTATTCATGAATGAAGAAGTCACGTGCAAGAAAAGTGATTCGAGCACTAATGTATGGAATGTGGTGGGTCGTAAAGAGAACAGCGCTGCTTATGTACAAAATAATTACGACAATCTTTCATTTTTTTGTAACACAGATTCGTCTTCGTGTAACTCAGATTCGCAAAGCACAATCCGCAGCAAACCACAAATCAAAACAAACTTCGCCTGCAGTACATATTCCACTCAAGCAAGTAAAAACATTCAAAGGTGAACTCTCATTATTTGAGAATCGACTTCATACCAATTCTATGATTCTTCTTATTGCAGGACGACGGGGGAGTGGGAAGTCAGCATTAGGATTTCGCCTGCTCGAGAATATTCACGCAGCAACGAAGCGACAATGTTTCGCGCTTGGACCTCAACAAACTGTGCTTCCTTCATGGATTTCTGCAGTTAGTACACTTCAAGAGGCAGCAAATGGAAGTGCCATACTTGTTGATGAAGCTGCAATCTCGTTTAGCAGTAGAGAGAGTTTGCAAAAAACAAATAAGCAATTAAGCGGACTTCTTGCAGTAGCGCGTCACAAAGATATCTCGCTCATTTTTGTTACGCAAAATACAGGTATGATTGATAAGAACGTTCTTGCACTTTGTGATGCGCTTTTACTCAAAGAAGGAAGTCTTTTACAAGAGCGTTTCGAACGTCCTGCACTTAAAGAAGTTTATACCCTTGCAACTGCTGCTCTAAGCCAAATTCCAGAAGAATCGCGGGAAAGTCATTTTTATGTTCTTGAAGGAGCATATGAAGGACTATGTAGCGCGTACCTTCCGAGTTTTTGGAGCGATGCAATAAGTAAGAATCAAAAGTAACCTTTATATTTACACCTTCTTCTCCTCGAGCAATGTCAAGATTATTGAATTGCACGCTTCTCACAATTTTCTGTTTGCTTCTGCTCGTCTCATCAGTAACTGCTGTATCTGTAGTTAATGATGTTCGTCTTGCGCTGCAAACACTTGGTGAACAGAGTGTTGGGGAAGCAGCACTTCAACTCACACTGAATCAACTGTATCCATCGACACAAAATGGTCAGAAGGTGGTATTTTATCAATTCTTGGTGAATACATCAGCATACACAACAAATGTTGATGATGCGAAACTGTATTATCAACTTCGAATTCCCAAGGGAAGTATTTTTCCATTTGAATCTGAAACTATTTTCAATGTTGGAAATGCATCAAAAGGAACATTCAAGATTGTTCAGATTCCTGCATTTGCTCTTCCACTAAGTTCTAAGGAATTAATTGTCATTGTTAATGTTGCAGGAGTTGGCCACAAGAATGGAATTGAAACAGAAATTGACAGTAAAGTAAACGTTTCTTTCACTCTTCCTCCACCTCCAGCAACAGTTGCAGGCACAATTTCATTCTCAAAAACTACTGGCGCGGGAGATGAAATAAAAGAAGTCACGCTTGAACGTGGACAATTCATAACACTAGACAGCGCGATCACAACTCAAGGAAAGCTTGAAGAATTCTTACTTGATTGTGAATCTTCAAATCTTGAGGTAACCTGTCCTGTAACATCAAATTCACGCGGAGAATTCACACTTCGACTAACTGTACCGGGAAATGCAATTCCGGGGAAATATCCCGTAACTGTTCATGCGCAAGGACAATTCTTAAACATAACGACGCTACTTCCAGTGAACATTATCGTAAATGGCGTTGCCGGAAGAGCAATCTTCCAAGAAGGAACTCAAGGTACTGCCAAAATATTCTGGGTGCTCGTGGGCGGACTTGTAGTAATCGCACTAATTGCGTACATCGCAATTCATCTTGAAAAAAAGAAGAAACTGCCGCCTTTTCCTCCGATGGTTATGGGTTAATCCACAAAATTTTTTGGAGAAATATGGTGCCATTCGCCTAGGATTTCTCTATCTATTCCGACGTAAGATCCTTGAGAAGATCAGAAAGATTTTCGCACAATCTTCTCTTAGAAAGAGCTTTTAGAGACTCCTTAGAAACTGCATTTCCATAACTGGCAATTGCATCATAAACAGTTCCTAGTAATTCCGCTCCTGCTTTCTTAATCTCAACTCGTTGGTCTTTTACAATTCGTCGTGCGATTATTCTTGAAGAATCAGATTTAAATTCTCTTAGAGAATATGCCTGCGCAATTCTGAGAACAAGCCCAACGTACGGTGCTTGTTTAATCATGCGTGCCTCTCGAGCAATTCGAAGAGACTCAAGTTCCACGCCATCATAAATTTTAGTTGGAGATGCCTCTCTAGACTGTCTCAGTAATATTTCATTTTGCATCTCAAGTGCCCAATTTCGTGCATAGGTTGCATACTCTGCAAGTTCACCTGCTATGGCAGAACATTCAATACCATGGCATATTCCAAAGTGATCTAGAGAGCTAGTTCTTTTCGAATCAGTAGAATTGTACAATGCATTAACTGCGTTTCGCATACCTTCCTTATCAGCCATGACCCCACGTAGAGATTCTAAATCACGAACAAGCTTCGCAGCGACTTCTCCATTACCTTGATTTGTATAATACATGATTCGAAGGTGTCCAGTTAAGACTAGTGCGCGAATGCTATCCCGAATTGGGGTACTTCCGTTAGAATAAGTTAATGCTGATGAGAAACGTTCCTCCAATGGTAGTAATGTGGTTGCGTTCATGTTATTATTTCCTCTGCAGAAGGATGCTTATTTCTTGCCCCACACTTTCTTGCCCCACACTTACGCTCCCGCCACGCGCATTTCAAGATATTTTACAGGTTTACCTAATTGTCCTTGTGGCAATTTTTCAGGAGCTAGTTCATGCAAGAACTGGTCGTACTTTCGCATGCGCCACCCTCGAATATCAGCTCGTCTAATACCCTCATCTGCGAGAACCGTTTTAATTAGCGATATTCCTCCATGCCAATCAATAGTGGGAATTTCGTCATGGATTCCAAGTGCATAATGAGCAAGTTCGCGAGCGAGTACTGGATACACAGCATCTACTTCCTTCGCTTGACGCATTGCAAGACCCGCCTCGAGAACTGCAAGTGCACCTCTTGCACAGTCAATTTTTAGATTTTCAAATGTGCCTAAATGCCATAGGTTAGTTCGTGCATCCTCGCGTATTTGAGAAAATCGTTCTCGTAAAAGCGGAACTTCATATTCTGTTTGAAATTTATAAAGGTCAATCATTCGCACAATTGCGAAAGAAGTTCTTACAGCTAAATTACCTGCAGTCAAAACAGAGCCCTCTGCATACGTTGTATTGCCGTTCATTCTTCACTCACCTCATTAGTTGTGTTGTAATTGAGCAATGCAGTTACGCAGCTCGTTATCTTGAGGAGAAATATTCCCCGTTGAACTTTAGACTTGTAGGGGGTTAATAAAGCTTTCTTTATGCCTTGCTCTGTCCTAAATAGCTGGAACTGCCTCCTTCCAAGTGCGAGTAGCGTAGAGTCATGTACTTGGTGACCTGGAACTATTGGCTGTAGGTCAAAACACGGAATATGTGCGCTGCGAGGATGGCGATCTGCCCGCGAGGTCGCGATCGAGATTTAGGACATCGCATTTATGCCTTATTTCTTCCTCTTTTTTCAACAGCTACCAAACGCGCAATTACAATCGCAGAATCAACAAATGACGCATAGCTAGCAAGCACTTTTTCCCAACAACGAGGATAATTTGCATAATGTTTGCTCTCAAGTGCTTGTCGAAGTAGGTGAAGATCTACTGCGCGCTCTTCAGGAGTTACTGAGAAGGCAGATAGACCAAAGTCAATAAGCACAAGTTCATTCTTCGGGTCACTAGATAAAATCACATTTGATGTTGTTAAATCTCCGTGAACTATGCCAAGAGAATGAAATTTTCCAACTAATAATCCAAGCTGGCAACTAAAATGATCTGGATCAGTATCAAACACATCCGCAAGCTTTTTTCCCTTCACCTGAGACATTACCAAAACAGTTCCTTTCTGCCTCAAAAGCACAGGAGATGGAAAGTTTTGGGCTGCCAGACGTTCAAGAATTTTTGCTTCTCTTCGAGTTCTTGATTCCCTGAGTTTCTTATCTAGCGTTGGAAGTCGATAATTTTTTTGGCATCGTTCTTTTACTATGTTTCCTTCCTGCAAATAAATCCGCGCTTCAGCTCCTGTTGCGATTAGTTTCATACAAATAGAGAATTGAAGGAAAGCTATAAAGTTATCTCTGAAAATGGGCGATATTGAAAAGATCGCATCTAGCACCTGCGTTCCTTGCCTCTTGAGTTAAAACCAAACGAAAACGCCGCATGGATATCTTTTAAAATAATTAGTCATGCGGCGTTTTCCCACGAGTATTTCTGTAAGAGGCACTAATTAGCGTTGCTAGATATTGTAGTAGAATTCGTCGTTATTCTGTCTCGTTATTTATCCACTGCTCGAATTCCTCATTTGCCTCAACACTCAGTTTCATAATGCAAGGCGTGTCATACGAGTGCAATAGTTTAATCTCAGTCTTTACTTTCTCCCAGTTTTCACGTTTTGTTTTGATCAAGGACACAACTTCGTTAGCACCGGCTATTTTTCCTTTCCACCAAAATGTGCTTTGTATTGGGAAAATGTTTGCGCACGCAATTAACTTCTTGTTAAGCAGGTGAGAAATAATTTTTTGGCAACTGGATTTATCTTTGTGTGTCACGTATATTACTATGAATGCCATATCTACAGAGATTATTGCTTGTTTAAATATGTATCTCCATCGTCTAGTTCTTCACAATTTCGCAAAGGGCTTTTTCTCGTTTATGTTTGACGTATTCCCATAGAACTGGAACAAAAGAAAGCGCAATAATTACTAAAACTGCTATGCTAAAATTCTCTTTCACAACTGTAATATTTCCAAAAAAGAACCCTGCAAAAATAAACAGGCCAACCCATGCAACTGCGCCAAGCACGTTATACGCAAGAAATCGCGCATAGTTCATTTGACCAAGTCCTGCAACAAAGGGCGCAAATGTACGAATGATTGGAACAAAACGTGCTAGAACAATTGCCTTGCCTCCATGGGCGTGATAGAACTTTTGTGTTCGATCCAGGTATTCCTTCTTAAAATATCTTGAACCCTCTGTAAAAACTGCTTGGCTAAAGAAGTGATTACCAACAACATAATTTATTGAGTCTCCTACTATTGCCGCTAGTGCAAGCATAATGAACAGCCACACTGGATTTGCAAGACTGCCCGCTCCGCTTAATGCACCAGCAGCAAACAATAATGAATCGCCCGGAAGAAATGGCGCAATCACGAGTCCAGTTTCGCACAGAATAACAAAAAAAAGTACGAAGTATACCCAAAATCCATATTGTGCAACTAAGAAACCTAGATATGTATCAACATGTAAAATAACATCTACTATCATTGCGCGATTTGCTCTTCAGAAACAACATCTTGCTCTTGT
>JAHFPE010000001.1:1962-19075 GCA_023261345.1 Candidatus Woesearchaeota archaeon | reverse complement strand
CGGTATTTATGGCAGTCTTGTCGCTTATGCGATTGGTATGGGCGAGAGTGTGAACAGTGTGTTTGCGTTTTCTCCAACAGTTTGGACTTGGTTTATATTTGGAGTTTTAGGACTTGTTCTTTTTCATGGAAGTGATTGGATTGAGGATACTGAGCGTTGGCTTTCTCCATTGAAAGTTGTGATTCTCGGAGGAATTATTTTGTGTTTATTTTTTTCTACAAAGTTTAGTGTGGAAAAACTTACTGTTTTCTCCTCTAGTCATTTGCTTGTTCCGTATGGTGTTGTTCTTTTTGCACTGCTTGGCACTGCTGCAATTCCTGAAGTGAAAGAAGAAATGCGAGGAAGTTGGAAAAAGCTTCGTCTCGTTCTGTTATTAGGTTCGATAATTCCTGTTGTTGCATATGCGTTGTTTGCAGCAGGGGTGGTTGGAGTAACTGGTGGTGGAACAACTGCAATTGCAACTGTTGGTATTGGACTTGTGTTCGGAAGTTGGGCAATAGTATCGCTTAACGTCTTTGCATTATTAGCAATGGGAACTGCATTTCTCGCCCTCGCGCTTGCGCTGCGTGACATGTTCGTGTTTGATTGGAAGTTCAAACCTTTGCATGCAGCAGTTACAGTTTTAGTTGTTCCTGCTTTTTTTCTCTTGCTTGGAACTCGTAGTTTTCTTGGCAGTTGCAGGAGCAGTTGCGGGAGGAGTTGATGGGATTCTTATCGTGCTCATGCACTACACTGCAAAAAAGTTAGGAACACGAAAACCAGAATTTACTGTGCGCGTTCCTATGTGGTTAAGAATACTATTGTGTGGAATTTTTATTCTCGGAATCATGTATGGTATTGGGATGATTTGAAATTTTACTGTGCCAGAAGCGAACTGTAGAATAATGAAAGTATTATTCTTCTTTTCTCGCACGTAGAACTTCTAGAATTGTGATTATAACTACAAGGAGTGTTATCCCAAAGAGTATGGGAATAAGATACTGCCGCAATATTGATGGCACTACTGGTTTTTGTACTTGAAGCGTAACTAAGTTGCTGGTTGCTGTTGCTCCTTTTGTGTCTGTTGCAGTAAAGGTGATTGAGGATGTTCCTATCCAGTTTTTTTCTGGTGTTACGTATGCTGTTCCGTTTCGTATTGTTACATTTACGTGTTCTGCTATTGAAGAATTGTAGATTAGTTTGTCTCTATCCGGATCTTTAAAATATGTTGTAAGATCTATTGCTTTATTCGTATTCATAAACCAGACTTGTGGTGGAATTCCTTGTGTAGGAACTACAGGATTTTTTGGGCTGGCAAGGATGTATGTTCCAATGATGAGTCCAATGACAAGAAGTAGTGCAAGTGTAGTTTGAAGAATTTTTGAGTGTTTTTGCTCTGCTAAACGTTTAGATTTTCGTGAACTCTTTTTTTCGAAGGATGGTTGTATTTTTGTTTCTTTTACTTCAACAGTTGATTTTTCTTTTGAAATACCGAGTATTGTAATGTGTACTCCTTGTTGTTCTACTGAAGGTATAGTTGCGGTAAAGTTGAATTCTGATTGTGTGTTTGTTACTGCTGAGCTGGATATTGATTTCCCGGTTCTGTCATGTACGTAAACGCGTATGCTAGACTCACGTATGTTGTGTTTTGTGATCCAATGTTGCGGTATTGATATTGCAATTCTTGCATTCTTGAATTGCGATGGTGCAGTTATTTTGTATGCTGCAAAAGGAACTGCATTGTTGAGAGCAAGTGAAGAGGTCTCTTCTCGTTGTATTTCTACACTTGGTGTAAGGACACGCTGTTCAACATCAAATGCAATGTTGGTGAGTCCTTGCTTCCACCCAGGAATATTTACGCTCGTTTCTGGTTCTGCAACAAGTGCTCTCCACGTTATTCTTCTGTGACTTTTTACCTTTTTTATGACGAGCATAATTGCGAGAAGTACAACTGCAATTGTTATTCCCAAAAGAACAGAATACAGGTGACTTAGTACAAATACTCGAAATTTATACGCCGCAAAGGCGCTGAACATGAGACAAAGAATAAGAAGTGTTATCCAAAGATCTTTTCGTGATGTTGGCAATTCTTTTGCGTCTGTTGTTTTTGGTACGAAAAGATACTTCTTTTTGAGTTCTTGCGTGATTCGTTTATGAAGTTGATCTTCTTGTTCCTTTTCTTGTTGTTCAGAAGCAACTTCTTTCGAAGTCACGTAATTATTGATGCTACGCGCAACATAGAACAGTACAACAACTGCAATGATAAAGATACTAATTGCAAACCAATGTGTTTTGAATGTCTGCCAGATCTTGCTTGGTTTAGCGTATGTGAGCGTGATTTGTTTGCTGTAGATTGCCGGTTGGCCACGTGGTTGTGCGGTAAGCGTGAGTTGATATGTTGATTCAAGAGTTTTATTGTCCGGTGCGAATGTAAGGTACGTTGGGCTTACTGTGTTTGGAGGTATTGTAACATTTGGAGAAGTAAGTGTAACCCAAGATGGTGCGCTAAGTGTGAGAGTATATGTTGTTGTTTCGTTGCCAAGATTCGTAATTGAGATGCTTGAAGTACTAGGTTCAGGTCCTGTTCTTATTGTTTTAATTGCTGGTGCAATGCTTGCGATTCCTCGTGATAGAACAAGAAGTTGAAGATCAATTACTGCGTTAAGTTTAGTCGTACTTGTTTTTGCCGAAACAGTAAAAGGATATGTTCCGTTTGTGTTGCAATCACGAGGGTTTGTATTAAGGAGCACTGTTCCATTTTGTCGAGGGGGAATTGTTAGTGTTGTAGGAGTTATTCGTGCGGGAATTCCAGTAATGCTGAGCGTGTATGTTTCTGTGAATTGACCGAGATTATGTACCGTTACGTTTGTGTCTGTTGAAGTACAAGGATCTGCGGATATGACTTCACTAGGAACTGTAAGGTCAATATTGATGGGTTTTGTGATAGAAATTGTTTGTTCTAGAACTGTTTCTTCTTCTTGAGATGACGTAAGCGTAGTAAGCAATTTGTGTGTTCCAAGTGTACTACAGGGTGGCGCTATGACTTGGATTATTTGTTGTTGTTGATTTGGCAAAACCGTGAATTGAAGTGGCGCATATGCGGTCCAGTGTGCAGCATCTCCATCTGCAGATATACTGTACGTAAGCGTGGCTGCTGTTGGATTCGTTATAGAAAAAGAGGTTGTGATTGGTGTGCATTGTTCAAGGTCAAGAATCGCAGATCCTTGAACTAGTGCATCTTGAGCACGTACAGAAAATGAATTAATTGTCAGTGCGAGTAAAAGAATGATGAGGATGTTAATGAACTGATTGTTGTTCATGCTAATAGTAGGTCTGGATGTTTTGTTTTTTTCCTGGAGATATGATGAGGAGTATCGCAAGTACTACTGCAATGAGTACAAGAACTACTAAGAGTGTTTCAAGCACTGGTGTAGCATCGCGAGATGGCGCGGGAATAATTGTGAGTGGAAGGTATGTTGTTTGCGCAACTGAATCTTGTGCAGTTACTGTGAGTGCCAAGTTTGATGTGCTAGCGAGCGATTCTTCTGTTGGTGTTGCAGTAATAGTTGCTATTTGTGTTGTTTTTGGTTGGACAACAAGTAGTGTGGTGGGAAGTATATGGATTGTTGTTTCCTGTGGTTCTCCTGTTACAGAAATTGCATATTGTTGAGCTGTGTTTTCTTTGTTTGTGATTGTAACTGTCCATAGCGCAGGTTGACTTCCTACGTGTATTGTTTGTGGCGCGTTATTCACAAGGATTTGTGTCTTGGGTACGTTTGGAGTTTGTTCATCGCAAGTGTCATCTGAAAGAATTTGGATAGGTACTGATTTTGTGATTGTTGTTCTTCCGTTTTCGTATGTTACTTTTGTGATGACGTTGTATGTGCCATGGTTTGCGCAAGCAGGAATTTTAAGATAGAGTTCTTCTGTTTGCTCTTGGTCTTCATATTTGATTTCATTGATGTAGTCTACTGCACTAACGCCTAATTCAGGTATGCTTGTTTGTACGCGTACATCTTTTTCTGATCGTTGCCCGTAATTTTCCAATCGCACTGTAGCAAGTAACGCACGTCCTGCCATTATTGAATTTTGAGGATTAAGAAGTATTTCTTTGAATGCAATACTGTGCCTTTTTGCATCAATACGTAAATTGTAGTCTAAACTGACTTCTGAATTAAATCTGTCTGAAACAAGAACCCGTAGCTTGTACGAATCAACTTCAGTATCTGTTGGAAGTTTGACGTTGAGTCGTTTGACGTATGTTGTGTTTGGCTGCATATCAAATACTTGCGATCTATCAAAAATGCCATTTGCATTGTTGTATTCGTAGCCTGAAATGAATGCTTGAACTTCAACATTGCTTCTTGCAACTAAGGAAGACATGCGAATTTCAACTTCAATTTCTTGTCCTCTTTCAAGTGAAAGAACTGTTAGTGTTGGTGAAGGATTAAGAGCAATTTGGTCTACTTTTACTCCTTCAACAACTAATTGTGCGTGTACGCTTGCAATGCTTGCAACAAACGTAAGAATGATGAGGAATGGTATGAGTAGTTTTCGCATGATTAACCCCTATTAGAGTAATTAACATACGACGCGTTTTTAAAGCTTATGTTCGTATTCATTGGCTAGTAGTTGTTTTGAGTAACTCCGCTAAAAAGGAACAAATTTGCCCAAAAAATGTTTAAAAATGAAGTGATAAGGTTAACTTAACGAAGTACTTCAACATCTCTATACAGAACGCGTTTTTCTTTATCTTTTGAAAGTGTTATTCTTACAGGATATGTGCCGGGTGTTATTGTAGAAGGAAGTTCAAGAGTGAATTGTTTTGTGATACGTCGGTTTTTAGACAGATCAAAAGGTCCTGCTGCTGCACGTAGTCCAAGTTCTTGGCTAACGATCATTGCATGCATATCTTCAATGAGCACATCTCCATTATTTTCGAAGTTTACTGCGACTTCTACAGGCATCGAAGGACGTGCTTCAAATGCTCGTGGTACTCGTATGGAGCTAACAAATATACCAACTTGAGGATCTTCTTCTTGTACTGATTGTAAGGAAAATTGAAGTGTGATGTCTTTGTCTACAACTTGCGTGGTTGTTGTTGCTGTGATAAATCCTTGTTTGCTTGCGGATGCAGCATAAACTCCCGGTACAAGTCCGGATAAACGTGCAGTACCTGTTGTGTCTGTTGTACCTGATAATCCGTCAACTGCAACACTTGCGCCTTGAATAGGTCTGTGGTTGCTTGCATCTTCCACTATGACTGTTGCAGTGAACCTTCCGTTTGCAAGAGGTAGCATGCTGACATTTATTGTTTGGTCTGCGCCACTTAGTGTCACTGTTCCTGTTACGCTTTGGTATCCTGCATGTTGTGCAGTGAATTGGTATGTTCCATCAGGTAGTCCTTGAATGAGTGCTTGTCCATTTGCATTGCTAAATGCGCTGCTTCCTGCAACAACTTGCGCATTTGGAACAGGAACTCGAGTTATTGCATCTGTGAGTATGAAGAGTACGTTGTGCAGTCCTGGAACGTTGGTTCTATCCATTGTGAGGAGCAGTGTTGTATCACTATTAACTACTGTGACGCTACCAGATCGCGTGTTGTACTGTGCATTGGATAATGTATAGTCATATATTCCTGGACTCACGTTCGCAAACATTGCTTGTCCAGTTCCATCAGTAGTTGTTGAAACAGTTCCAAATCTAACTGTTACGTTTGGTATTGCACTGCCATTTCTTGAGTCGCTGATTTGAAATCGAACGTTGAAAGTTGGTTGATTACTGACTGCAACATTGAGTGTTTCTGTTTCTGAAGGGTTAGGCAGTCCTTGACAGAGTGGACTGTTTGCTGTTCCAGTTACTGTTACTGTATGTTGTCCTGACTCTGTGGGTGTCCAACTGAATGAGTTTGTTACTGAATCTGTTGTAGTAGGATTTGAAGCTAGATCAATTGTTGTATCAAGCAATGTTCTTGTTGGGCTTCGCACAAGGTACCTTACTGTTGTTGGAACTGCGTGCAGTGTTCCTGCATTATCTGCGTGATTACTCAATTTTGTGAATGTTGTGACGCTTGCTTCTCCAACTCTAGGGAATGGATTGCTGAGTGCGAGATTGTTGAGTAGTGTGTAACATTGATTAACAGGTGTTGAATTTTGGATTTGGAATGCTTTTGTTGAACTTTGTTGTGTTGCTGTTACACACTGGTCATCTGTGACATCAGTGCTAATTGTTGCTGTATAACTTCCTGCTGTCGTTGGAGTAAATGTGAATTGTACTTGGCGTGTTTCATCAGCAAACAAGACAAGATTCTGTACTTGTTGATTCACAATATTATTGTTCGCATCTCGAATTGTGAGGGTGACTCGCGTGTCTGCACTGTAATATGTATTTCTATATTGTGGAGGTACAAAACCGACCTCATTTTGTGTGAGGAAGAATGCTGCATGTGTTGATGCATCAAGACGAGCTTGTGTGTTTATGACAATAGGAACATTTGGTTGTCCTGCATTTATGACCTGAAAATTATCGATTGTGCTCTTGCAGTTTTGCACTTGTTGAAAATTTGAATTGTACGATGTTTGGAATAGTCCAGGATCTCCAAGCGAACTCCATGTTGCCCAACCTTCGATGGGTATTTGTCCTTGGCTTACATAGTAAACTGCGTACCCGAACTGTGAAGCAAGCGTACTTGGGTAACGAATCTTGAGTTGTCCATTCGTAGTGCTTTGTCCGTTTGGAAAACTACCGCTAAATGGCGTAACAGTGGTACACCCAGTATCAAGACAATTGTATGCTGAAACTTCAACAGCTTGTTTGTTGAACTTGTACGTCACATCAACAAGTGCAAGAGTTGATGGAATGAGAAGCAAAAACACAAGAAGAAGTACTGCGAATCTCATTTATCTCGTTCTCCTTTGCGAACTGAATGCTCCTGTCTTCTTGAATCCCTGATATCCATTATTGCGCTTAATTAGCGATTTTCCTTCACCAACTGGATTGAAGCGGACGTTCCTGCTTCTATGTCCGACAATGCCACCGTGCTGGACTTCTCCACCGAAAATGCCGCCATTACCATTGCCGCCAATTAGTGCTGAAGGTCCTTTGATACTTCCTGCGCTTATTGCTGAAGCGCCTGCCCACACACCAGCTGCGAGTCCTACAGTTGTTACTGCATCAATTCCTGCATGAAGAATGTTTTCTCCTATTTTTGTATAGTCATTTCTAGGTCCTTCGTATCCAAGTCCAAGGTTAAGTAAGTGTTCATTAACCGCCTGATCAAAAACTGCCGTGTTTAGTTGTAGTCTGTTTTTGTGTGCTAAGTGTGAAACGTCTCTTACAACGAGGTTTGCTGGCGCTTGTATGATATCATTAAGTATTCTCCAACCTATAAATTTGCGTTCTTCTGTTGTCGCAGCTTCTGCTAATTGTCGTGTAGCATACAAACCAGCGTTCATTCTCTCTATTGAGCTAAGATTAGATTTTTCAATTATTTGTTTTACGATTTTCTCTCTATGATTTCGAATTACTCTATCTGCTAAATCATATTCATCCCAGCGAGCATCTGCGTTTGCTTTTTTAACAACTTTCCGCAACTCATTTTTTAATTTGTGGTTTTGATCAAATACGAGTTTTCCCGCGTTTTCAGTTAAACTCGAACCCGCTACTTGGTATATACCATCTATTTCTTTCTTAACAGTTTTCAAGTCTCCTCGAGTTAATGCGAGTGAGTATTTCATAAAATGAGATTCAACTGTGTTTGAAGTATCAGCAAAACATTCATCGATACTTTTATTTTGAGGGGAAGATGTTATCTTTGCAAAATCTGCATCACGTTGAGTTGTATCTGCTCCAAGTTTTCGTTGGTTTACATAAAATAATTCTGCGAGTGAATGATTTCCCGCGGTTCTTGCGCAAGGTGTGCCTTGTTGCATTCTTGCTCTTATTTCTTCTCTGGAATCGTATCTTGGATGATGCTTTCCTTCAACACCATTTGTGATCCAAGCAGGATCATTTCCTTGAAAATCTCTAACGAGAGGATTTCGTTTAATTCCAAAACGTGGCAATAACGGTTTCATTGAATTATTGTTCGGTTGAACTTGATGCGCAGCTCTTATTTCTTCTCTGGAATCGTATCTTGGATGATGCTTTCCTTCAACACCATTTGCAAACCACTTAGTATCGTTTTTGTCAGCATCTAGTACGACCGGGGTTCTTTTTATTCCAATACTTGGCAATAACGGTTTCATTGGTTCGCTTGTTTGTGGATTATTTTCTTTGTAAGGAAGTGTTCGCTCGTCACCGCCACGATTTCTTGTAAAGGTTTTAACTGGCGCTGGTGGTAATGCGGTAGTTTGTTGATAAAAAACAGTATTCAGAATCATCCGATCATTTGGTCCTGCAAGTTGCATAATACGACATTCGGATGAAATGCCAAGCGCAGAATTGTTTTGTGAACGTACATCATCTCTTGAAGATTCTTGACCACGTAATATTATTACTGGAGGAGAATATGTTGGACGCGAGGAAGTTGATCTTGTGCTTGATAGTTTATTTTGTGAATCATTCGCAACAATTTCTAGTTCGCCGTAGCTACCACAACCACCAATCGTAGTATGTGCTGTTGGCGAGCGTAAAGTTACAGGTGTTTTTTGTTGATATGGCTCAATATTTAATTCAATTTCTTGTTTAATACGTTGAGTTGCAGAAGGTTTTGATGCATTAGGAATAGGAATCATTACTCCCTCAAGTGGCGCATCAGGATTCGTCGCGGGATCAGAATCATAAGCACGTGGAAGTTGTGCTGTTGCTTTTGATGGTAAAGCCGATGCCCCACAACCACTTACGTTGCTTGAATTTACATTTGAGTTTGATGGAGTGCGTCTACTTCCTCTTTCGTTTCTCTCAGTAGGATCGTAAGAGACTGCGTCTGAAGAATCTGTCGCAGAAGTAGGAGTTGATAGATTACTTAATGTTGATTCTTCTCTCTTGTCTGAATATTGTACTGCTCTTGAGATTCCTTCTCGCATTCTTGCTCTTCGATCATCTACGTCATCCGCACGAACTACAGGAGTGTATAATAGTGTTGAAAGTGAGACTGCACCAACCAGGGCTGCTGCGACTGCTTTTTGTGTAATTCGTTTTGCGTAATCTGCAAAAAAATGGACGTTTGAAGGACTTGACAATGATGATAATGTTAATTGATCTGCTTTTTGTCCGAGTGTTCTTGCATTTATGACATCACGTACTGCGTTTAGAGAATCAACATAGCTTGCTCTTGGAACGTCAAATTTATGATTAGTTTTCATTCTGAATTCATCACATCGTTGTTCGTACGCTTGTTCAAGAATTCTTAGTTGCGCAAGATCAAGAGTTGACTTCTCACAGAACATTCTCGTTGTCTCATATGCCTGTGTGTTCGTTCTTGAATTGTTAGTAATAATAACCACCCACTTCTAGATTTACTCTTTAGTAGTGTCGGTGTTTTTAAAGATTATGCGAACGCTCGCAAGTTGTCTCCAAGATTCCTGAGTTCGCCACCTGCGCAATAGAATTTTGCTTCATTCAATTAGCAAATCTTGAAAGACAACGTGAACATTCGTGAAGTAGTTTTATAAATGAGCTTTCTGCACTGTACGATTATGAACATCTCAGTTGTTGGTGGTGGACCAAGTGGTATGATGGCAGCGCACGGACTTGCTGAGAGTGGTTACTCTGTTGATGTATATGAGGAAAATTCGCAAGTTGGTATTCCATGTCATTGTACTGGTCTTGTAACAAAGGTGTTATGGGATTTAATTCCTCGCCAGCACAACTTAATTTTGAACGAGTTAAAGGGAGTTTGTGTTCATGCGCCAAATGGAAAAGAAGTCACAATTCCTTTGCAAGAGTTTGTTCTTGATCGTGCAGGACTTGATAAGTTTCTTGCAGATCGTGCAGTAAAGGCAGGTGTTAATCTGCATACTGAACATAGATTTTTGCAGTTTGAAGGAAAAGATACAGTATTCAAATTCAAGAATGATTCAGTGAAAAAGCATTCAAATATTGTGATTGGTGCTGATGGCGCAAGAAGTGCGGTAGGCAAAGCTGCTGGCCTACTCAATCGCAGGAAGTATTATTTTGGTATTCAAGTGACTGGCACAGGGAAGTTTGATCCTGACATTTTTCATGTTTGGTTTGGAAAAGTGTGTCCTGACTTCTTCGCATGGGTTGTTCCTGAATCAAGCACTGTTGCACGTGTTGGAATTGCAAGTCAGCATCAACCGCAGAGATTTTTTGAACCGTTCATGCAAAAGCACGTAAAAACTGTGCTAAGTTATCAAGGCGGTCCAATCCCATCATTTTGTGAGATGTCTCATGTTGGAGGGAGTGACCCTCGTGTGTATTTGGTTGGTGATGCAGGTGGGCTTGTTAAGAACACAACTGGTGGTGGAATAATTACTGGGATGCTTTCTGGAAAGTTGTGTGCTGATGCTATTACTAATGAAAAGAATTATGAAACGCTTCTCAAGCCATTAACAAAAGAGTTGTGGATTCATCAGAAGTTGCGAGATACAATGAATAAATTTGATGATGAAGACCATAATAGACTGATTATGAGTTTGCAAGATGAAAAAGTGAAAGGAATCTTGTCTTCTCATCCACGAGAGTATCCTAGTAAGTTTTTGTTCAAGTTGTTGCTTGCAAAACCAACCTTGACTCAGTTTATGAAGCATTTGTTTTGAGGGAAAAAATACTGTAAAGCGCTTCATTGATAACATTCTGCAGTTTTCGCTACGCTCACAGCAGAATGTTAAGACTTAAAAACCCCCTTCTGTTCCAACGAGGAAAACGTTGAATAAGGTGTGTTTTGTGACTGAACAAGCAGATAATCAAGAATTAAAAAAGGATTTTGATGATGATAATTCTGACGATATTGATTTTAGTAAGATAAAAAAGTGGTTCAGTAAGAAAGAACAATCCCAATTAAGTGCGAATACAGAACGTGTTCCTTCTTCGTTGTCTTTAACTCCATTGAACTTCACAACTACAAGTTCATCAAATTCCTCTTCATCCATCTCTGGAAGTTCGTCTGATGATTTGTCATTTGACTGGTCTGTTTTTAAGAGGGCGTGGTCTTTTTGTAAAGAGCATCCTGTGGTTATGCTATTGTTGCTTCTTCTCATGTTGCAATTTGTTCCGAGTACTGGTCTTTGGCCTTGTTCTGGAAATACATATTGTCCGTGGGGTGGCTTGTGGGCGAGGTTGCAGGCACAGAATCTTCCTCAAGCTGATGAGTGGGCGTTAGGAACAGTGCATAATTCGCTTCGTAGTCAGATTGCTTCAGATGTCGCGCGTCAGTATCCTGGTCTTCCTGAAAGCCGTGTTCAGCAAGTTGTTGAGGAACAATTCCAAAAGCAAGTTACTACGAATAAAGTAGCTATAGATCAGCAGATTGCAGCGATTGCAAATCAGATTCGTGATTTTTTCGAGTACGATAGCAATGGCAAGAAATATTTGTACATGCCTGATATTGATCCGTATTTTTGGTTGAGATATAGTAGGAATATTTTGAATACTGGTGTTCCATGGGATACTGTTGTTAATGGGGTTTCGTGGGATAATCACATGGTTGCACCACTTGGTGTGCCATATCAGTCGAGTCTGCATCCTCTTGTTCTCGTTTGGTTGTATAGATTTTTTGGTGTGTTTGGTTTTGATTTAATGGCTTCTGCCGCGTACTTTCCTGTTGTGATAATATTCTTATCATTGATTCCTGCATTTTTTATTGGTAGAAGGGTTGCAGGAAATATTGGTGGAACTGTTGCATTAACATTGTTGTCTATTAATACTGCAATTGCTGGCCGTACTGGTTGGGGTCATGCTGATACTGATGGGTATAATGTGCTTTTCCCATTGTTGATCACGTGGGTGTTTCTTGAGGCAGTACATGCAAAGGATGTGCGCTGGCGGTATGGTTTGGGTGCGGTAACTGGATTTTTGATTGGGGCATATACTGTCTTTTGGTCTGGTTGGTGGTATATGTATGCATTCACAATGAGCTCTCTTCTTGCACTTGCAGCATGGCAAGTTTCCAAGCACAGGAATTCATTAGTGAACGCGTGGAAGAACAAAAACATTAGTGAAATGCTATTCTCTTCTCCTGTTGGAAAAACTGTTGTACTCGCAGGAGTTCTACTTGTTTCTATTGGCGTGTTTGTAACGTTGTTTCAGAATTTTCACACATTCTGGTACGCTCCTCTTGAGCCATTTTCGTTCTCGAATATTAAGATTGCAAGCAATACGAACTTGTGGCCGAATGTTTATACGACTGTTGCTGAATTAAATCCTGCTTCATTTGATACTATTGTTGGAGCAGTCACTGGCGGTGGAAGTACTGCTACGCTTCTTGAGCTTCTCTCAGTACTAGGCATTGCAGCATTGTTTTGGAAGGGTTTGAAAGATGATGAAGAATTTGTTGCAGGAACATTATTATTGTTCTGGCTTCTCGCAACTGTGTATGCAAGTACGAAAGGTGTTCGTTTTACAATGCTCGTCGCTATTCCATTTGTGATTGCTATTGCATCATTTGTGGGCGTGGTGTATTCATCGTGTAGTTCGTATTTTCGTTCGAAGTTCAAGGTTCATCCCGCAATTGTTGGTGCTGTTTTGTTAGTTATTGTTGGGATGTTAATTGTTCCTGCGAGTCGTGGAACTACGATTACTGGAAAAAATGACGTGCCAAACGTGAATGATGCGTGGTGGAATGTGTTAACAAAAATTAAAGATCAATCTGCTCCAAATGCAATTATTAATTCATGGTGGGATTTTGGTCATCATTTCAAGTACATTGCGAACCGTGCAGTTACCTTTGATGGCGCGTCACAGAATTCTCCGCAGGCACACTGGATTGGAAAAGTGCTTTTAACAAGTGATGAAGAGCTGGCAAAAGGTATTGTGCGTATGCTTGATTGCGGTGCAAATACTGCATTTGATACTCTCGATGCTGAAATGAAGGATGCTTCTCGTTCAGTGAAACTTCTGTACGAGATCTTACCATTAAGTAAGGATCAAGCACATGAACTTTTGCTGCAGCGCGGCATTTCTGAATCATCTTCAGAGAATGTACTGCGTTTCACCCACTGTTCTCCTCCTGAGGACTATTTCATTACTTCTGATGACATGATTGGAAAGGCGGGAGTCTGGGCGCATTTTGGAAGCTGGAATTTTGAGAGGGCTGATGCGTGGGTACAATTCCGCAACTTGCCGCGTGATGTTGCAATTACTGAAATGATTAAAGATCCAAATATTTCAAAAAAAGAAGCTGCAGATTTGTATGATCAGAGTAAGCGTCTTGTATCTGAAGAACAAGCGAATGCGTGGATTTCTCCTTGGCCTGGCTTCCAAGGGATGTCTTCTTGTTCTGCAACTTCTGCGGAAGGAGACACGTTTTACTGCGGGAATGGTCTTGAGTTTAATACAAGTACGCAATCTGCTGCGCTACATACAAACCAAGGTGTATTCAAGCCAGAGGTTTTGACGTTCATGAATGCAAATGGTGAGTTTGTGAAGCAAGTGAACAAGAATGGTAGTATTCCATATGGTGTTGCGTTCTTTCCTCATCCGAATGGGGGGCTGGCGTCAATGCTAAGTTCTCCTGAACTTGCCGCAAGCATGTTTACAAGATTGTATTTGTTCCAAGGTCAGGACTTGAAATATTTTAAGCCGTTTGCTGTTGATCGTTTCTTGGGTGGTGGCTGGGTTAGTGTGTGGAAGCTAGATTGGGATGGTAAGAATGTTACAAAGCAATTTTCTCCCGGAGTTCCAAAGGGAGGTAAAGTTTCTGTTGAGTATGTCGGTTGGCTTGATGATGGCGCAGTGTTTGATAGTTCTATTATTGATTGGCAATCAAAGAATATCTCTAAAGATGTGAATCTTAGTTTGTTTGAGAATCGACAATTCTCCTTTAGTATTGGAACAGGTCAAGTAATTCCTGGTTTTGATTTGTTAGTTCGAGAATTGAAAATCGGGCAGGAAACAACTGGTGCAATCCGTCCAGAAGCAGCATACGGTACTGATCCTACCAAACATCCCTTAGGAAATAAGACGCTGAACTTCAGAATTAAAAGAACTGCGTGAAATTGATTGGTCGAATTTGGGTTCATACCCTGAGGTACCAGAGTGCGACGGGTGCCACCAATCTAGGTTGGAGTGCACCCCCCAGCTCTGCTGTGGTTGCGAGTATCTTGCAACCTGAGAGACCGCAGTCGATCCTGATTGGGTTCTTGATTCTGTAGAAAATTTGATGTGTGTTTTTTTTATTTCAGCCACCGCAAATATACCAAATCTCATTCTCGTATTTTGTTCGCGCCATTTATTCGTGTTGAATCGTCGTCGCAGTGAACGTCGTCGTCGTGAGCTCCGTCGTAGGAGAGGTCGTAATAGTCGTCGTTTCGTCGTCATAGTCGTGAGGGGGGCTCGCAGGGGGACACTTCCCCTCGTATAAAATACGTAGTGCTAGTTGCAGTAGAGAGAAGTTAGTAAGAGTTTTTTATCTTTTTGTGATTCGTTGCTAGTTGTAGTAAAGAGGATGCAGCAAAGAGAAGATAGTGGGAGGAGTTCATTTTTTTATCTTTTTTTATTGTTCGTTGCTAGTTGTAATCAAGAGAATGAATTAAGAGTTTTTCATTTTTTTAACGTTACCTTTTTAAACCACCACTCTACTGAAGAGGATTATGCAAGTCACCATTCTTGAAGATAAGAAAAATAAACTCGTATTTGAGCTAGATGGAGATAAGCACACTCTTCCAAATCTACTCAAAGACGAACTCAATGTTGATGAACATGTCAAGATTGCAGGATACAATGTTGATCATCCTCTTGTTGGTAAGCCAAGATTTATTCTCGAAACTGACGGTGCTGATCCACGAAAAACCTTGAATGCAGCCGTGAAGCGGTTAGGCAAAACGTTTGAGAAACTGCATGATGAATTTCAAGCCTTGAAAATATAGGATTCTACAATTGAAAAAGTATTGAGTTCGCTGGCGCTTACGTTAGAGAATGTTGAACTATGCATACGTTTCTTTAAGTTACAACGATTGCGAAGCAAGAGAGTCAGCAGATGAGCAATCTTGCGAAAGTTCAGGCGAATCGTTGCATGTTAAGGTAGCTTTTGAGTTGTGCTTTGAGATGCATTGCATCATCCTTAATTCCTTGCCTTGCACCTGAAAGAAATGGTGCATAAATAAATTTATCCCACACTGCGCGCAGAAAATAAAAGAGAGGTTTGTTTTCCCAGCGTTTGTCCCAGTCTGTTTCAAGGAATGCATCGAGGATAATTTGAATTTTTCCTTCGACAAGCACAATTTTGTGTCCATCTCTCTCTACTTCTTTTTCTTTGAGATCACTTCCAAGTAAGCGAATCCAAATTACGTATTTAACGTAATCACTTGGTTTTCTAAATGGTTGAAACCAGTACTCTATGAACTTTCCATGACTTCGTACACTTTCAACTGCTTTTCGTTCAAATGGTACGTATCGTTTGCTGCTTTGCCAATCTTCAATGAGTTTTATAATGTCTTTGAGACTGAAGAGTCCTTCATATGTTATTTTTTCTTTTTCAACTATGGGTTCTCGTTCAACCACGATACTCCTCGTATTGTAATGTGCGTTTTATTGTTTCGTTAAGGTCCATCATTTTTATAAGTAAATTGTCTTCATACCAATCGTCAATGACGCGTTTGATGATGAATTTGTGATAGAACTTTTGGAGTTCTTCAAGGAATTTACCTTTGAATCTTTCTGCGTAATCAAGTGTGTATTCTGCACGTACTTCAATGACAACTGTGCCTTCTTGTACTTTTTTCTTTTGTCCATCTTCAACGATTTCAACATCTCGCATGTCCCAAATATGGTACGTCATTGTGAGTTTGTATTTAAGGTAATCTGTTATGTTGCGCTCTCCTATGAGATCTCCCTCAACTTCTGCTCCTGCAGGACTAGGTATTTTATATTTCACTTTGATTTCATGAAATTCGTAATCATTTTCTTCGCACCATGTATGAACGCACTTGAGGAGTTTTGCGTATGAGAAGATTCCTCTGTGTCGTATTGCAAATGGAGGAAATTCTGCGTCTTTTTTAACCATTGTTCAGCGTTCTCGTTTTATTTTTTGGTTGTTTCTACATGTTTTTGATCTGCTACGCCTATTCAAAGTCTCGTTTGTTCCAGAACTCTGCTAATTCTCGTTCCGGAAGCATTGTTTCAAGTTTGAAATGTGTTTTCATTGCTTCTTGGAATCTATAGGATTCTTGATATAATGATGTTCTTTGCCATTCGAGTTGTTTTCTGTAGAGGCGTTTCATTATGAGGTCTTTGAATCTTCCAAGTAGCCAATGTTTTTTCCATTTGTTGTCTGGATCAATAATGAGGAATGCGTTTATTTTAAGTTCGAATTCTCCTTTGTTCATTTTGAACTTTTGACCTTTAATCATGACTTCAACTTCTGTGAGTGGTGGAATGACATGAAGGTCAAGGTCAAGGTCCCATCTGAAGAGTTTTGAATCATTTCCTTCTTTATTAAGTCTCCAGCGAATCCACAGTTCTTTTGCACCTGAAGTTGATATTCGTTCAATATACATTTTCTCAGGAAATTTGGAATCGTTTCTATCTCCCCATCCTTCATCAACAGAGTATTCGTGCATGATTTCAATGATTCTTCCAAGATGAAAGACGTCTTTATAATTCACCATCCATTCTGGAAGTGATATGTAATCAACACCAGTATATCTATGTCTAACTGAAGGAAGCTGTAATTCCGGACTCGAAAGTCTGTCAATTGGTTTGTTGACAATCATTTTGTGATTGACGAGAAAACAATCTATTTAAGGTTTGTCATAAACTGGCTCTGTAGAAAAGTACCTTTCCGCCCATTTTTGTGCCACGCCTTTCCACAGGTATCGATGCGAGAAGGGGTTGCCTTGAATCTCGCAGTGACAAGTTCATAGCTTCTGGACAGCGGTCGAGATTGGCACCCTCGGAGGATCCCCGCACAAAAGTAATTAAATGGCGCACGGCACTGGCGGAAAGGGCGAGCGATAGCGAGTTACCGAGCCCATAAACGTTCGCGAGTTCAGTCACGCTGCATCCTTCATTTACG
>JAHFPE010000001.1:0-1952 GCA_023261345.1 Candidatus Woesearchaeota archaeon | reverse complement strand
CTCCCCGTAGTCGTCGTAGTTGTAGGCATCAATTGTGAGCGAGACCCAGGAAACGAATTATGAATCTTATTGCAGGATCGTTGTAATTTCTTTGAGAACATCTTCAACTGTAATCTTACTCATATGATTAGAGTGCTTGCAATCTATTACTCCTTTGTGGACGTTAATGCAGGGAAATGGCCGTGTTGGTTTGTAAACAAATCCGTTTTTTCTGCCGTAGGGTGCAAAACGTACAGGCGTGTTAGGGTCAAATAATCCAACTGTGGGAACTCCTTGCGCTGCGGCAACATGCATTGGGCCTGTATCATTACTAATAAAAACGTTACATTTTTTTACGAGCGCAAATAGTTGACCAAGTGTTGTTGCTCCTGCTGCGTTTCCCACTCGTTCAGGATACTTAGACATGAATCGTAATTGATCCATTGTGCCCTGGTCCTTTTTTGTTCCAACAAGAATTATACTTGCATGGTGTGTTTCCACAAGAACATTGATGAGTTCACCATAGTTCTGTAATGGCCATAATCTTGAAAGTCCAGATTCTGCTGCACTTGCACATATGCCAAAGATTTTTCCTCGGGAAAAGAATTGATTCTTAAGCCATGACTTAACTACAAGTACATCAGATTTGCTCGTGGATAATTGAACAAGTGATGTTGGAACAGAATGTATACTCAAGTGTTCAACCAAGTCCATGTAAGTTAAAACAACATGCTGTCCATCATCATATTCTATTTTTGTATCATAAAGTAATGAACGCATTCCATGACTAAAACCAATTCGATTTCCTCCAATCCACGAGGTAAGTAGTGCTGAAATGTTTAAGTATGGTTCACAGTCAATCACTATGTCGAACGCGCTTCGAAGAGACCAGATGGTACGCAATGATTCGGGTTCGCACACAATTATTTCATCAATGAAGGGCAAACCAGCATAAACTTGTTTGTTTCTTAGACGGCAAAACACAGAAAGTGACGCATGGGGAAATCGCTTTTTGAGTGATGCAATCATTGGAAGTGTGAGAACACTCTCTCCAACAGCCCATAATTTTACAACGGCAATGCGCTGCGGCTCACGAATTACTCTTCGAGAAGATAACGATAATGCAAGACAGAGAATTCCTCCGATGTATTTGTCAATGAATCGCTGAATCTTTATCATTTTTATTGCAAAACTGCAGGACTATTAAAAATCTTAGGAAAATAAATCCTCATCTGATGCGCCACACGTTCTCATAAATATGTATGCTTCATATAAGTCTCGCTCAAATGGTTTGACTGCTTCTGCTAGATCGACACCTGGGAGGTAAACTCTCATCACATTTTGCGTAAGTTTTTTCTCGAGCTCGCCGCGAATTTGTTGTAATCGTCTGAAAAATTTACTCTTACGTCTGTCCATTCCACGACCGTACGTGGTGAAATAGACTGGATAATTATTCCAAAAAGGCCAACCACTAGAGGAGCGTGTGTTAAATTCTTCGTATCATAATTCACTCTCTTTATCCATAACGAGACAACTTTCTCATTTCGATTGTGATTCTACTTTTTTCTTTGGACTTTGTAATGCAATACGTCGTACAAGTCGTGTGAGTTCAACTTCTCCAGTTTCTTGTTTTACGTATAGTCGAAAAACCAGATACAATAGTACGATTAAGCAAGTGTACACTGCAACATCAACTGGACGTTGTACTCCCACAAATTCGCCAAATTGCGCAAAGAGTCCTGGTGCGAATGCAAGCAGTAAAACTCCAATCCAAATTATGCTCCAAAAAACTACGCCAGCCATTCCAATTTTATTATCTTTGTATCGTAGAAGAGCTCTGCTCCATGCAAATAATACAAATAGTAATGCTGCAACTTGTACAATCATGTTTTCACCTTTTTTGTAATCATGTGCCAAAGTATTTTGCATGCTCCTTTGAATGAGCCTGCCCCTCGACGTAATGTTTCATCTGT
>JAHFPE010000064.1 GCA_023261345.1 Candidatus Woesearchaeota archaeon | reverse complement strand
CAACTCCTTGCGTCATACTTGGAGTTATGCTCGCAACTGCAACTGGCGCTCCTTGCCCCCCACCAAGAGACACTGAACTAACACTGCACGGTTTTCTTCCTTTGCCAGTTGGGTCTGCATCAACGCACACAGTTGCCGACGCTTCAGTTGAATAGCCATAACAAGAAGTTAATCGCAGAGCAACAGACCTGCTCTTGCTATTATCGGGCAATTCTCCAGTCACAAATTTGTGTATTCGAGTAATTTCATCACCTTTATCATTGTACAACGACCTGCCTTTGAGAGAAAATACGCTGCGTGACTTTTGTTCGGGCTGCACAAGAGGATCATCAGAACTTAAGATATATTGGCCTGTTCTGATGTCTGTTGCCCCAACATTTTCAATAGTTAATCCAACACCGAATTCAGAATTTTCCTTCACAGATGTTGGAATACTTGAAAGAAATTCGGTTTTCACACCGCCAACTCCTGCGTGCCAAGTAGGAACAAATGAATCACGATTCGAACTAGTACATGAGCCTAACACAAAAATCATGCAACACAATATCAAAATCCTCAGAACAAGTTGCATTTCACGTCACACTCTGTTTTGGTGCTTCAGTTACACGAACAGAAGTTTGCGAAACAAGACTATACGCGTAATCAAGTTTTGCACTAAAAAACCGCACACCCACTGGTTGATCTCCAAGAAGCTTTCGTGCATCCTTTCCTGCGGAAAGATAAACTCGCACTTGAAATCCTTGATGAACCCCTTGAGTTTTGAACGCTGTGAGCGAGAGAGGGCAGAGAAGCTCTTGTTTGTCCTGCGCACATTGTTCTTTGTAGGGCTCCTGATTCACATCAGTAATTGTGAACCCTTCGGGAATTCCAACAGTAAGTCCAGTCACTTTATCAATCACCCCAGACCACACGTTTTGCACAGTAATACCAAGCGTCAGAAGTTTTTCATTATCTTGATTATCAATTAGAATAGGTGGAGGATTTTCTGAAAGTCCAAGTCCCATGTTAATTGGTCCTGGAGTTGTAATTGAACTAGGATTCTTATCTTCAACACCATACTGCGTAAGAGGGTCAATATCACTCTGACGAGAGGCGCGAACACGGTTCGCATCCATAAAGTACGTTTTAAGAGATGAGAACGTGGTAAAATCAAATGATGCCTTCATACCAAGCGTTGGACTTCCTGCAGTTGCCGATGCAGCAGTTGGAAATTTACAATAAATATCTTTTCGTTCTTTAGATGAGACGAGAAGAGTACTCTTTGGACGAATCGAACACGCATCACCAGAAATTCCATCCCCACAACTGAAAACAGAAGAGGTCTTACTTGTATCACTTGCGCCGCTATCACAACAACTACAGGACATTTGAACAGTAAGCGGTTTTCCTACAGTTTCTGCGCGAACAGTGCCAACAATCGAAATTGGCTTTCCAACTTGCACGCTCTCTTCAGTTGCTTGCACTGAATCAAGAAACACACCAACAGGATCTTTTTGCGCTTCAACTTTTGCAGTGTAAATGTCACCGTAAAGTGCTAGCTGACGTGTTTCATCCCACGCAGCAGAAGCATCTGACACACTTTGTCTTGCACCACTCACCAAACGAGTCCAGCCGTCAACAACTGCCGTATATCCTTGTTGAATAACATACCCCGGATACAAGCCCGTAAAAGGAATTTTGTTTTGCAATGTTTGAAAACCAACACCCTTCTCAAATGCAGGGTACGCACTTACAATGAGCAGCACCAACCAGACCATCAAATAAATTACTGCCGCAGAATTCAGTTTTGCACCTCCTCGTAGGCCAATATATATCGTGAACACAGGCGCAAAGATAAGAAAAATATTAAGCCACAAAACTATTGTTTGCCCAAAAGGCACTACTGCTGCGAGTTTTGGAAGTAACCAGTTCAACCACGGAACAAGTGCAGAAATAACTCCTGCACCCACCACTTCATTACGACGATCTTTGAAAGCATTATTGAAGTACGCAACACAAACTGGAAGCAACGAAGCAGCAGTCCAAAAAACATATTCAAGAACTGTAACTGTCCCACTCAACCTACCTACAATAACATCGGCAAAATGAATGAGCAGGGAAAATAAAAACACGAAAAACAAGAACGTGTCATCACTCGAGACCTCATTTGACCCCATCTTATTCTACTCGCACATCCATTCGTACTATGTTGAGTTCGCTCTTTGGAACTATCTCCACATAATTATTTCCAAGAACAACATCATTTGAGATGTCGACAAGCAGCGTGGAATCAGTTTGATCAAGAGTATCGTACTTGCCATTGATGTTAATGACTCCTTCCTTACTTTTGCCGTCATTCACGAACAAAAACTTTAGCGAGACGTGAGATATTCCACTACCAATTTCATCAAATAAAATTTGGTTGATTGGGAAGTACAAAATCTTAGACTTCGTAGGAGTTAACGTTGTATGAACATGCGCTTGATCAATACGAACCTTACCCTTTGCAATGTTGAACAAGATAGTATTCGTACCCTGCAAAAGATCGCCAACAGAAAGATCCTGCCTGTTAACTCCCGAACAATCAGGCACTCCTTCAAAGAGTTTACGATTGTTAAGAGTTACTGAGAGAAGACCAACTGCATTAGTATCACACGCAGGAACAAACTCGAGAAATGAATTTTTGAAATTCGACAATTCGTCATTCTCAACTACAAATTTTGACGTACCACTTTGTCGTTTCTCATCTCGCACATCACCAACAATTTGGAACGCATCGAGCACATACTCATTTGTACGCCAAAACGCAATACCTGGACTACTCACTGAAACAACCATTGTATTTGACTCTTTCAGAAGACCTTTAGGAAGCGTGAGTGGCTGCGGACTTGCGCTAGGTGTTTCATCATAAATCACCACATCATTCAGCGTCATAGTCAACACTCCCTGTCGTTTTGTAGGACGGAAGCTTAAGCGAACAGCATCAGTTAATGTAAGCGCAGGAACTGAAAAAGAAATTGAACGATCTTGACCAGAAAACAAACTATGTGATACAGAAACTGGTCCTGGCGCACTTAACACAATCGCACTCGTGAGCTCTGTTAACAGCATAGTAGGAATAGGATGATCAATAATATCTTTGGTCGAACCCGCAAGCGAACCAATGTTCACTGAAAGAAGAGTTGCATTACGAATAGAAGAACCACTTCCCGAAGTATTCTTGTCGTCGAGTAATTTATTTCGTTCTGCAGGAGGCAAGAAGATAATCCAGAGAATAAGAATCAACAAAATAATACCAATCAAACTAGATGCAGCATATCCTTTTCTTCCGACATTGCCCTGTAGACGCATACGTGAAGTCGACCTTCTCTTGTTTATAAATATTTCCGACAGAGCGCCAACTTGCGAACGTTACTCATATAAACCCCCTTCTCCAAACGCAGTATATGAATGTCGAAGACCGCCTCTCACTTATCAAAGAAGTTGGTGAAGAAATCCTCACAGA
The DNA here is from genome assembly GCA_023261345.1 of Candidatus Woesearchaeota archaeon. GTDB lineage: Archaea > Nanobdellota > Nanobdellia > Woesearchaeales > ARS49 > JAHFOI01. The sequence goes on along the minus strand of JAHFPE010000064.1, from coordinate 2,037 downwards.
AACAGAACTTCGAGAAATTTTAACAAAGAAAAAACATCCGATTGCGTATGATGGGTTTGAACCAAGCGGCAGAATTCACATTGCACAAGGACTATTGCGCGCAATTAACGTCAATAAAATGACTGCTGCTGGTTGTCATTTCAAGATGTGGGTCGCTGATTGGTTTGGATGGATGAACAACAAAATGGGTGGAGATCTTGAAAAAATTCGCGTTGTAGGAGAATACTTTATTGAAGTTTGGAAAGCATCAGGAATGGATACTGAAAACGTCGAGTTCTTATGGGCAAAAGACGCCATGAAGAGTGAAGAATACTGGAAAAAAGTCGTACAAATTGCAAGAGCAAGTACACTCCAACGAATTCTACGCTGTAGCCAAATCATGGGAAGAAAAGAATCAGACAATCTTAGTGCAGCACAAATATTCTATCCTTGCATGCAGGCGGCAGACATATTTCACCTCAACGTCGATATCTGCCAACTTGGTATGGATCAAAGAAAAGTGAATATTCTCGCACGAGAAATCGCGCCTACACTCGGATTTGCAAAACCAGTTGCGGTTCATCATCACATGCTCATCGGACTCACACAACCGCCACACGCAACTTTACCAAGTGCCAATGCAAGTGAAGAAAAAGTTGATCGTACAGTTGCACTCAAAATGAGTAAAAGCAATCCTGATAGTGCAGTTTTCATGGACGACACTGCAGAAGATATAAAACGCAAAATCAGCAAAGCATACTGTCCAGAAAAAAATGTAGAAGAAAATCCAATACTTGAATACTGCAAATACCTTCTATTCCAGCAATCAAAAGAATTTACCATACGAAGACCAGCAAAATACGGCGGAGATCTTGCCTTCATGACATACGAAGACCTTGCAGCATCATACGCAAAAGGACAATTACATCCAATGGATCTTAAGATTGCAATTGCAGAACAGCTTGCGCAACTTCTTGAACCTGTCCAAATCGCGTTGTCAAAAGGAAAAGCAGCAAAACTCAAAGAACAAGTAGCTTCGTTTAGCGTTACTCGATAAGATTCAGCAAGAGACTGCGAGCATTTATGACAAAAATAAAAGAATTCCAAACGTGGCTTTGCGAACAACACTGCGCAGGAGCAGTTTTTCTCAATACAAGCGAAAGTAAAAAAGATCCGAGCATACAATACCTGACGGGAGTCACAAGCGAACATGCACTTCTGTGGATACCAAGCAAAGGAACACCAATTCTGCACGTAACACCATTTGAAGTTGATATGCTCAAAAAACAGGCAACCGTAAATATTGAAGCGTTAACCTCTCTAAAAGAGATGATCAAAGAATATACTGCAGGAAAAATCATAAGCACAAATCACACAAGTATCACACTTGCCGAGAGAAAACTGCTACCAACAAAAATAATAGATTGTAGTAGCATCATACAAAATCTCAGACGACAAAAAACAGAAAAAGAACAAAAACTTCTTAAAAAATCTGCAATTGAAGTTAGCGCAATTGTAAACGAAACAATCTTGAAATGGAATTTCAAAACAGAGCAAGAAGTTGCCGCATTTCTTTTGCACCAAACGCATTTACGCGGATTAAAACCATCATTCTCCCCCATTGTTGCATCAGGAACAAATGCTGCCGAGCCACATCACGAACCGCACGGAATACTCCAACGGGGATTTTGCGTGATTGATTATGGAGTTGTGTACAAAAACTATTGCAGCGACATAACACGAACTGTGTTTATTGGCACGCCCACACAACAAGAACGTCAGGTTTACGAACTTGTACTTGCGGCACAAGAACAAGGAATCAAACAAGCAGTACCTTTCACAAAGTGCAGTATGCTTCACGACACAGTTGCCGAACAACTTGGAACATGGAAAAAACACTTTACACACGGTCTAGGACATGGCCTAGGCATTGAAGTACACGAATCACCAAGCATCAGTTCACGATCAAAAGACACGTTAGAAAAAAACATGGGTGTTACAATAGAACCTGGAATTTATCCTTCGCAATTTGGAATACGAATTGAAGATGATATTATC
>JAHFPE010000063.1 GCA_023261345.1 Candidatus Woesearchaeota archaeon | reverse complement strand
AATACTTTGTTCTTCAGCACTGAGCTTTGGCGGTGTGTGCCTCAACACAACAACTGAAGGGAAAACTGCACAGGACTAATATAAAAATAGAACGCCTGTGCAGTTTTCCGTCGTGAGATTCTTGTAGGGCAACGTTCGCTCGTCGCTAGTTGTTGAAATAATATTTCATAATTCCTATTTCCTTCGATAGCTTTTTAATGGTCTTGAGGAATTAATACGGTAAAAACATAGCTAACGGGCTGGTGGCGAAATGGCATCGCGTCCCCTCCGCAAGGGGAAGGCTCCGGGTTCAAGTCCCGGCCAGTCCAAATACGAACTATTATCATCTGAATTATTCAGCATTTCGGGACTTGAACATGCACGCCGATCTATACTGAGCGAATTTTTCCAACAACAATTTCAGCGGCTAAACGCGCCAGCAGATGTGATGGCATTCGTTCATCATAACCTAGACGATTTTCTTCGCTCCACGTACGATTCTCAGCAATTCCAACACCATCAAGAAAAAATTGTGCAGGTAGCACTTTTTCGTTTTCTTTTGTTGCCCAAGAAACTATTCTTCGCATACTCTCATCCGGAGTTCTACCTTTTTCCTGAAGCTCAAGATGAATGTATGGAGCAAGTGTCCAAAATTTAAATGCAGCATTACTCTCCGAACCTATGACATTTTTGAATGTTTTGTCTTCATCTTTTAAAAGCCAAGAAGGAGTTTCAATTGGCAAGTTTGCTGCATATCTTATTACTTCTTTTGCGAAACTTGCACAATTATCATATCGTGGAATTTTCGAAATTTTATACCTCTGATTCGAGAAATCGGCGTATTTTTCAGGAAATAAAAGCCGCACGAGATGTGACCATACTCTGCCTTCATGTGCCACAAAATCTCTCTGAGATCCTACTAAAGAAAGATTTGCCGTGGATGCCAAATCATCAATTGAAATTTTTAAAATAGATCCGTTTCTTCGAAGCATATTTGTGTGTAAATATTCATCGCGAGTTAACTCACGAAGTTTTCTACAAAAAATATTTGAAGCATGACTTATTTCCCGAATGCCGTCATTAATTCTAAATTGGTTGTTTTTCAACAACTCTCTATATTGTTGCGCGGCAGCTTCTTTGTTTTGACCAATAAAGAAATGTTCATCAAACCCAAGATAATACTCCCCTTTTTCCATTTTGCACTCTTATCAATAAAATACTGTTTACTCTATTACTTGCGAGTATAGGTTTTATGATCCACACTCTCGTAGTTTGCATTTCGTAATACCTTCTCCAATTCACTAAAGATTTCTCCACTATTCTGCATCTTCATCCATGCGCCAGTGCCGAGTTTAGGAGTTATTCGTGCTTCATAATAGCCAACTGTAACACAAATTGTTCCAGTCACAATTTGACGTACACTTAGTTCCAAAGTGCCTAGAGGGTCTCCTGTTTTAGTGAAATTGAACTTCAATGTATCAAAATGATACAACTTAAGAAGATCCATTCCTACTTCTACAAGTTTTCGATAGATTGCATCAACCGCGATTCGTTCACCTGCGGGAGAAAGATCATTAGACATAAACGTAAGATAGTTTGGGTCTTTTTAAACTTAGGTTAACTTGCAACATAGGAAGAATTTCGCGGTTGTTAGAGAGGATATTTTCATTCAATGAATTTGCTCAGCAAACACTTAAATACGGGTAAAATTTTGTATTTCTATGCTAAACTTCAAAGGAAAAAAATCGATTAGCCAAACAAAAAATGATTCGCACGCTGGCACAATCGCAACATTCGCAGCAGGCTGTTTTTGGGGAGTTGAAGAAGCATTTCGTTCGCTTAAAGGAATAATCAAAACAACAGTCGGTTATGCGGGAGGTAACATGAAAGATCCCACCTATGAAATGGTATGCACGAGCGAAACAGGTCATGCAGAAGCAGTACAAGTTGAGTTTGATCCAAAAATTATCTCGTTTGAGCAATTACTTGAAGTATTCTGGAAGTGTCACAACCCAACAACAAAAAATAGACAAGGACCTGACGTTGGCAGTCAGTATAGATCAGCAATATTTTATCACACTGAAGAACAACAAAAAGTGGCAGAAGCAGCAAAACAAAAACTCATAAAAAAAGGAGTTCCTGTTGTTACAGAAATTATTCAAGCAACACAATTTTTTCCAGCAGAAGAATATCATCAGAAATATTTATTGAAACACGGAAAGGTTTGTCACATTTGAAACCAACAGCAATTAAGTTTTTAAGGAAGTGGTGCGTGAACAATTATTATGCCACCATCGCAAGCACAAAGTCCAAGTAAACTAGAAACACTAGCAGAATTAACCAAGATAGAATTTCCGAACGTGCTTGATAGATCAGGTGCAGAAAACCTCCTTGCGTATTTTTGTCGTGAATTACGCGTTTCAACAAGTTTTATTTATCAAGAAATAGTAAACTTAGGAGACAGACTTGCAATAGATAAGTGTGAAACTGTTAGACAGGATCATGGAACTGAAAAATTAGATGGTGATTTGACAAGAAGGTTCGCGGAAAAAAGAGGACTTGCTTTCGTCCAATTCTCATTTACTCATCCGAAGGGTAGGTACAGAGGATTTGGAGGGCTTTTCTTTCCGACAATTCCAGGTTATAAACTTGAATATTTACCCAGAGAACAAGTTGAAACTATGCGAGATCTTCACAGACTTACGATAGCATATTTTTCGAATGGTTGCCCGCCTGTTATACGTGAACAAGTGAATAATGACTAACCATCGTATTCTTACTTCTGAAACAAAAGGCGTTGGCAGGGTGTGCTTCAACACACTAACTGAAGGGAAAAATGCGCAGGTCTTTTATGTTAGTGTTAGTCCTGCACATTTTTCCGTCTAGATATTCCTAAATGGGCAACATTCGCCGTTGCTAATTTTTGGAGTAGAAGGTCGTAGTCCAGTTTTCCTTCGATACCTTTTTAATACGCTTGAAGAAATAATATGATAAAAATAAGGTAAAAGGGCTGGTGGCATAACGGTAACGCGCCCGCTTGGCTTGCGGGAGACTCCGGGTTCGAATCCCGGCCAGTCCATTAGCTACATTCTTGCTTCGCTCGCCCACGTACATTTTCTATCGGGATTCGAACGTGCTCAAAAATGCTTCACAAGATTCGCATTTTTGGCACCTTTCGCTCTGCGGAGCTTCAAGGAATCCCGGCCAGTCCATAAAAATTCGCAACATCGTTTATTCTCACTCTCGGAAATGTTTTGCGGGACTAAGATTTATAAGATAACTCAAATAATTATTCTCTATGATTGATCCTGGTTTTGGACGTGACTACTCTGATGAACCGCTACCACGCGGACCTGAAAAGTGGGTTGGGGTATCACGTACACTATTGAAAATTAATAATCGCTCATTGATATTTGATGAGGTTCCCAAAGATTATACTCTAGCCGAGGGTGCAACTCAGTTGATTACTGCGGTTACCAATTTTAGTGATATCACAAAGGGATGTAAAGAAAAGGTGAGTCTGGCAACGGTTGTAGGTACTGAAATGTACTGGAGTGCAGGGGTAGTAATTTCCGTACCAGCTTCGTATATAATGAAAACAGCAGAGCGATTAGCGGAGTTTGAAAGTTTAAGTCAGAATGTTAAAGATGTTCATCAGTTCCCAAGAGGAACTAGAATAGAATTTCATCGCGATTTATCTGAGCCGGGCAGATTAACGTACACTGTGCAACAGCCATGTTTCAAAGGTATTCGTGCAGAATGTAGAATAGGTCTATTTTTGCAGTACGATATTCAACTTACGAATTCGCACAGAATATGATAGACGAAAAAATATTTCATAATTTACTTTTCACAATCTTTAAAAGCAAGTGTAAATGCATCGCCAAAGAGGTATACGCATGTCCTTGTTTGAAAAATTGGTTGAAAAGTTTGATCCAAGCGTTCTTGGGGATGATGAATTAGTTGTTCAAGTACGTGATACTACTTATCTGAGAGAGGAAAAGAGTGACTTCAGTGCCAACAAGGTTGGCGTTGCAATTCTAGGCGCGAAACGAGGAATAAAAGTACTTCCGTCCTTACCTTGGCCAGGAGTAATTCTGCTTGAAGAAGGAAAATTATGGATTTCGCAAGAAGAACTCACCTATTTTTCCGACAAGGGAGCGATACATAAAGGTTACTCGAAGGGGTGCAGATTTGTTTTGGCAAATGATTCACGTGATATTTTAGAACGTTCTGTTTTGTTTCGAAGACCGCACAACATAATTGCCGCTGCAACAATTGATTCTATAATGTACGATGTTTGCGATGAGAATCCCGCTGTTATTTACTCAGGCGGTGCATATAATGGAGGTGGTCAGGGTAGGATTGTGACTTGGACAGAAGCTACACGCGCTCATGTAAAAACCTTCTCAAATAGAGGATTGGTTCTCATGAGTAATTTGACTGTATGCGTACAGGCATGTAATACATCTGAACCTGTAGAATTGTACAGAGTTCCAGGATTTAAACATAACGGCGATTTTCAATTGGGTGCAGGAGCAATTGATGGAAAGAATTTGTATGTTACTTTATATGAGCTTCGTCCAGGACCCCGAACTTCAAATTCCATTCCGTTAATGAGATTAGATTTGTACCAGCCCAACAAATTAGAAACAATGTGCGATTTAGTTACAGGGAAAGGCTCAAACAATAAGCCTGAAGGAGTGGAGCAAATGCGTGTCAAAAATATTAGAGTTTATTTTGTTCCTTATGGTAGTCCAGATAAGCTGTGTGTGCAAGAAGTAGGGGGAAAAGTAGCACACGTTGTGCTTGAAGCGAAAGGTCTTCATTCGATAGATGACTTTGCAGTTTACCAAAGAGGCGATCTCAACATCTGAATTAATTAAAACCAGCTTTTCTTTTCTTTCGCAAATTCTTTGAGAAGTTCTTTTTGTTTTTTGCTGAGCTTGGTTGGAATCTGTACTTTCATTTTCACATGAAGATTGCCCTGTCCACCTCTAAGAGTTGGCATTCCTTTTCCTTTGATGCGAAGAAGTGTTCCCGTTTGTGTTCCTTCCGGTACTTCAATTTTTGTTGCACCCTCAATTGTTTGAACTTCTACTTCTCCGCCAAGACAGGCAGTTATAAAAGGAATTGTTGCAGCTGTGTAAAGATCAGCACCTTCACGTTGAAGCGAGTTGTGTTCTCTTATGTGTACAAGAACATACAAGTCTCCTGTTCTTGCACCGCGCTCTCCAGCTTCACCTTCACCAGGAACTCGTAATCGCATGCTATCCTCTACACCAGCAGGAATCTTGAATTCTACTTTGCGCACAACTTCTTCTCGACCTGCGCCACCACAATTCTTGCATGGATTGCTTATTGCTTCGCCAGCACCTTTACATCTTCCGCAGGTTGTTGTAGTTGCGAAAATGCCAAATGGAGTTCGTCTTGTTTGTTGAACTGCGCCAGTCCCTCTACATTGTGGGCAGGTGATCGTGTCATCTCCCCCTTTTCCCTTGCATTGTTTGCATGCGTCATATTTCTCAATTGGCACGTTGCGCGTGGTACCATGATACGCCTCTTCAAGTGTAATGTCCACATCGTACGCTAAATCTCGTCCTGGAGT
>JAHFPE010000062.1 GCA_023261345.1 Candidatus Woesearchaeota archaeon | reverse complement strand
GTACTGTATTGTTGATTTAAGTCCAGGGACGTATTCTTGTAAGTACGGCAAAAATATGGATTCCTTAATTGTGAAAAGAGTATACTAACGTTGTGTAAAGATAAAATCTATAGCTCTCTTTTTCTACACCAAAAATGTAATTGTAAGATGTCTCGAGGGTGACACCCCTTAATTTCTTATGGAAGTGATAAAAAATAATATTAATGATTTGAGAAAAAGAATTAATGAAAAAACAATGGAATACGCTGAGAAGAAACTAAAAATAAGATTTGGAAGACACTTCTTCACCTTACTACTATACTTTCTATATTCTTTTCTATATTCAAATAATAAACATAACACAATAACACACACTTCCACCTGCAATCAAGGGGGGAGGGGGTCTACTTCAAATGCAAATCTTTATTAAGAAGTTCTGTTCGAAAAATATTAATTGGGAGTGGTATAATGAGGCATGCTGAACAGAAGATTTTTACTAGTGAAGTTGCGACTAACCTTGTGGGTGAAACTGTTGGGTGAAGTTGAAGAATTTTTTGAGCAATATCTCTCACAAGATAGTATTTTTTCAAACAAAGCAGCATTACAAGCGCAATATATTCCGAATCAAATAGTTCACAGAGAAGAACAACAACAGCAAGTCGCGCGTGTTCTTGCACCAGTTTTGCGATTGCAAAAACCAAGTAATTTGTTTATTTATGGAAAAACAGGAACAGGAAAAACACTTGTGATAAAACAGGTGCTACAAGATATTTTAAAAGTAGCAACTGGAAGAGCACTTCCAATTAAAATTGTGTACGTGAACTGCAAACTAAAACACGTAGCAGACACAGAATACAGACTACTTGTGCAAATTCTTCGTGATTTTGGCAAGTCACTTCCAACAACTGGTCTTCCTACAGAAGAAGTATACAGAGTATTTTACGCAGCGCTTGACGAGCAGCCATTACAATTGGTTCTTGTTCTTGATGAAATTGATGAACTCATAGGAAAAACTGGTAATTCTGCACTTTACAACCTCACAAGATGCAATACTGCGCTTTTGAAAACAAGATTAACTCTTGTTGGAATTTGTAATAATATAATGTTTACAGATGGACTTGATCCGCGTATCAAAAGTAGCTTGTCAGAGGAAGAGCTCATTTTTCCTCCATATAACGCACTTCAACTTCAATCAATTCTACAGCAGAGATCAAGTTTAGCGTTTCGTTCAAACGTAATGACACAAGGAGTGCTTGAAAAGTGCGCTGCGTTTGCTGCGCGTGAACATGGTGATGCTCGTCGAGCACTTGACTTACTACGTGTGGCAGGTGAACTTGCTGACAGAGCAATCAGTTCTCAAGTATTAATTGAACATCTTGATGAGGCAGAAAAGAAATTAGAAAAAGATCATCATCTTGAGGCCGTTGCAAATCAACCACGACAGTATCATGCAGTTTTGTATGCAGTGTGTAAGCTCCTCGAGCAGCGATCAAGCATCTTTACTGGAGAAGTTTATTCACGTTACCAGTTTATTTGTAGTTCGGCAAGTATGCGTCCACTTACGCAACGACGGGTTTCTGATATTTTAGGCGATCTTGATATTTTAGGTCTTGTTCATGCACCAATTTTAAGCAAAGGACGTTATGGTAGGACACGACAAATAACTCTTCCCTATGGTGCTGAAGTGCAATCTAAAATAAGGAGTATGCTTGATGAGAGTCTTGCATTGCAACATGCTGAGCATTGAAGAAAAAAAGCGGGCGATTGTGCAACACCTTATTGCACAAAAAATACTTCCTCCAGTTGATGTAGTTCAACAGTTCGGGAATTCTTCGAGTGTTGATAAATTATATTCCGAAATATCTGCAAGCACAATAATTCCTCCTGTTCGTGTGATTTCAACATATGCAAAGCCGCCCAAAAAGATAGTTCCGCAAGATTTTGTAGACTACTATAATGCGAGATATAGACAACTCAGCAAAATATTAGGGCAACGTCAGGAATTGCAGAATCTTACGAGCATTGGACGTTTGGGAAAAAAAGAGGAACGCGACAGAATTAGTGTAATAGGAATGATTCTTAAAAAAGATGAAACAAAAAACGGAAACTACATTCTTACTATTGAAGACCCAACGGGAACAATCAAAGCAATCGCCTCCAAAAACAAGCCTGCGTTTGCTGCGGTAAGTCAACTTGTTGAAGATGAAGTTGTTGGGATTGTCGGAGTCACTGGTAATAATGCAATATTTGTTGAAAGTGTTGTACTTCCTGATGTTCCTCTTGCGCAAGAATTGAAGAAGTCAGCAGAAGAAGTGTATGCAGTTGCGCTATCCTGCATTCATGTTGGAAGTACACAATTTCTTCGCGAGGAATTTCGTAAATTTACATCTTGGCTTCGTGGGGAAGTAGGCAGCGCTGAACAGCGTCGTGTTGCTTCTCTTGTAAAATATGTTTTTATTGTGGGAGATATTGTTGAAGGGGTTGGGATTCATCCCACGCAACAAAAGCAGCTTCTTATTGAAGATATTACCGAGCAGTATGCAGAGGCAGCGCGCCTTCTTGCCGAAATTCCGCAAGATAAATTTCTTGTTATGTGTCCGGGAAATCATGATGCAATGCGTCTTGGTGAGCCGCAATTCGCGTTTTACAAAGACATTGCAAAACCACTCTATGATCTTCCTAATGCGATTTTATTAAGTAATCCATCGATGGTTAACGTGCATGGGAGTGTGGACTTTCCGGGATTTAATGTGTTGTTGTATCACGGGTTTTCATTTATTTATTATGCAGATAATGTTGAATGTCTAAAAGTTGGAACAAGTGTTTCTGATCGAGTGGCAGGTGTAATGAAGTTTTTACTTGAGGCAAGGCATCTTGCGCCAACGCACGGATCTTCGCAAATAATTCCTGATAATGAAAGCGATCCAATGATTATTGATCCAATTCCAGACATTTTTATTGGAGGACATATTCATAAAGCAGCAGTTACAACACATAGAGGAGTTATTCTTGTTGCAGCGAGTTGTTTTCAGAGTAAAACAGATTATCAAGAAAAATTTGGTGTAGAGCCAGATCCTGGGAGAGTCCCGCTTATTAATTTACAAACACGCGAAGTGAAAATGTTGAGGTTTGATCAATGACTTCAGAAGTGCAATTAGGTGTATCAAGTGCAAGTGCGGAAATGTACGCGTATTTTGAGGGTATTACTTCTGCAGTCACAACCGCACACGCACTTGCGCTTTGTGCACGTAAAAAAGGGATTGATGCAGAGCGTTCTGTTGAAGTTTCTCTTGCAAAAAACATGGCTGAGCGGGTCGTTGGGTTAATTAGTGTCATTGCTCCAGGAATAGTGAATTCTGGAGTTGTTGAGCGTATTATTGAGCTTGAGAAGGAGTTTGGCGCGCTTGATTGGAGAGTTGCGTTGAAGATTTCAGTTGAGATTGCAATGGAGCGTTTTTGTAAGTTCACTTCAAAAAAGGAAGCTATGGAAATAGGTATTCGAACAGGGTTTGCGTATTCTACAGTTGGTGTTGTAAGTTCTCCTCTTGATGGTCTCATCGGTATTGAGTTCAAGCAGCGTGTTGATGGTAAAGGAGAATACGTTTGCGTGAATTATGCAGGTCCAATTCGAAATGCAGGAGGAACAAATGCGGCAGTGAGTGTATTGATTGCGGATTACGTAAGAAAAGAAATGGGATATACCACGTACGATGCGACAAATGAGGAGATTAAGCGTGCCTCAACAGAATTGCAAGATTATCATGAGCGCGTTACAAATCTTCAGTATCAGCCAAGCGATGAGGAACTTTCTATCTTAATGCGAAATCTTCCAGTTGAAGTAAATGGAGATCCTAGCGAACAGATTAACGTGAGTAATTATAAGGATCTTCCGCGCATAAAGACAAATCAGATTCGAAGTGGGTATTGTCTTGTTCTTTCTTCTTGTCTTTGTTTGAAAGCACCAAAATTGTGGAAGCAATTATCCAAATGGGGAGCTAGTTTTGGTTTAGAACACTGGAAATTTCTCGAAGAATTTCTTGTTGCACAAAAGAAAGCAAAAGCCCAAGGCGCAACAAAACAAAGTGCGGGGATAACTCCTGACTTCACATTCATTCATGACCTTGTTGCTGGCCGTCCAGTGTTTAGCCATCCGTTACAAAGCGGGGGATTTCGACTGAGGTATGGAAGATCGCGTATCTCCGGTTTTTCTTGTTGTGCAGTTCATCCTGCGACAATGGTTGTTTCAAAAGATTATATTGCGTGTGGAACGCAAATAAAACTTGAGCGTCCGAGTAAGGGTTGTGTTGTAAGTCCTTGTGATACAATTGAAGGGCCCGTTGTTCGTTTGAATGACGGAAGTGTTCTTCAATTAAAAACATCAGAGCAGGCAAAAGAATATGTTGGAATGGTAAAGGAAATACTGTATCTAGGCGATTTGCTTGTGAGTTTTGGAGATTTCTTTAATAGAGCACACCCGCTTGTTCCTGCAGGATACTGTCCTGAATGGTGGGTAAGAGAATTTGAAAAAGCAATTGTGACTGCATTTGGCACTCTTGATGTAGAAAAAGCAGCTGACTTGACAGGCGTTTCTGCAGATGTGATTCAAACAGTGCTTGGTGATCCTCTTAGAATACAAATTACAGCAGACGCCGCAATCAACCTCACAAAATTGAGCGTTCCGCTACACCCCCAACACACGTATTATTGGACGAGTTTGACAGTTGAACAATTTGGCGAACTCGTGCGCCTGCTTTGTCATGGTGCAATTCAGCGTGAGCCCGGAGGCAAGATCGTGCAGCTCGTGCTTCCTTGTGATCCAGCAAAGCGTAGTTTGGAACTAATTGGACTTCCGCATATTGTTCGAGATGCCATGATCATAATCGACGAGCAACACACAACAGCACTTCTTGCTTCTCTTGGACATCCAAATCGTTCACTTTCTTCTATTCGTGATACCTTGCCAAGTATGGGCTCTGATATTCTTGCAATTGTGAATAGCCTTGCAGGGTTTGTCATTCGTGATAAGGGAGGGACGTTTATTGGGGGAAGAATGGGCAGGCCAGAAAAAGCAAAAATGCGTTCAATGACTGGAACTCCTCATGCGCTTTTTCCTGTTGGTGAAGAAGGGGGAAAGTATCGTTCATTTCAGAATTGTCTTGCAAAAGGAAAAATCACTGCTGAAGTTCCAGAGTATTGGTGTGAAACTTGTAAGCACAAAACAGTTTTTTCTATGTGTCCATTCTGTTCCTCTCAAACTACACAGATGTGGTATTGCAAGTTGTGTAATTGGAAAAAAGAAAAAGAGTGCGAGCACGGTCCATGTCGCGCGTTTAATAAGGAGACCTTTGCGCTGAATGAATCATTTAGAGCAATCGTTAAGATGCTTGACCTAAAGTCTTATCCTGATTTGATTAAAGGTGTGCGTGGAACAAGTAATAAGGATCATGTGCCTGAGCATCTTGGAAAAGGAATTCTTCGTGCGAAACACGAAATTTTTGTTAATAAGGATGGAACGACTCGCTATGATATGACGCAAATGCCTCTTACGCATTTCACTCCCAAAGAAATACGAACTTCAGTAGTGCGTCTGAAGCAATTAGGATATACAACTGACATTACGGGCGCTCCCTTTGAAACTGATACACAAGTTCTA
>JAHFPE010000061.1 GCA_023261345.1 Candidatus Woesearchaeota archaeon | reverse complement strand
ATGATGTGCCAGAAGTAATTCAACAACTCCGCTAGCTGATTACTCCACTATCACTGGACATGTGTGCGTGACGTATTTAAGTGATTGAACCTGCACTGTTCGCAATGGTGCTTGTGGGGGTGTGGGATTGCTCAAACACTGATCTCTTGCTGTACGCATTAGAGCACACGCCAGCGTTGGTTCTTGACTGCGCGAATTGCGCAAACCCTCATGCGCTTTTTCCAGTTGTTGATTTTGATAAATTCAAGAGGGTTTACGTGATGCAGGTTGAATTATTGTATGTGTTTAGAGACGCACTCAAACAGGTAGCTCGGACAGTTATTGAAACAGGCGCGAAAGTCATTATTGTTACCAAATTTAGTCATTTGATAGATTATGATGATGAAGAAGAGACTGAAGACTTGTACGAACATGCGTGGGAATTACTAGAAGATCTCGGTAAAAAGCATGTGGTAATAATTGGGGTTGGTGCAAATCAAGATCGGTTTGCAAGAAGATTCTGTGATGAACGGGGGTTCATGAATGGGACACACAGTTTGGAGTTCGCGACAGAACTTGGACATTCTTCTTGATGAGCTGTCAAGCTACGGGAAGGCATTACGGCAAGAGGATCGCGAGATCTTCGTTCGTTTACTAAAAGTACCTCTTCAACATGTCGGAAGTATTTCGTATGTAAGTAGTTTGCATGAGTGGGCGTTCTTATTGCTTTCAATCATGCTTGAGCAAGAGAAACGTTTGCGAAAATTGGAGGAAACATATGGAAGGGTTGTTGATGGATGTGTACAGGAAAGACAACTCGATAATACTGTGGATTAAAACACCTGAACATACACGTCTTGCATTTGAATTTACGTGCACAATTTATCTAGATGCTGTTCCTTTGGCAAAGGACTTTCTTCATAGACATCGAATAATGTATACAACAGTTGAGAGAAAAACGTATTTACATGAGGGGAAAAGGGTGTACGCAATCACAATAAAGCAAATATCTCGTTTTGAGGAATTTGTTCGCTGGATTGAGAAAGAAACAAGACATCGTGTTGCATTGTACAATGCAGATATTTCTCCTGAACAAATGTTCATGTACAAAAACCACGTAGTTCCAGGGCGACGAATCATTTTCGAACATGGAAGAATTTTTGGACTTCAAGAGGACAACACTCTTCCATTAACTTCTATGAACCTTGTCGTCACTACTCAAAAAAATAGCAATTGTATTACATCAATACGGGTTGGAGAAAAGAATTTTGTAGGCATTGAAAGAGAAATTCTTGCGTGCTTTGTTGATGCATTCAAACGAGAAGACCCTGATGTCATTCTGATGGATCGTGGTTTCAAAGGATTGCCGTTATTGGTGAAACGCTTGCAAGAATATGGCTTTCGTTGTTCGTTCAATCGTTGGGATGAAAAGCAGCTTAATTACAAAGGAGGAAAGACAATGTACACGTACGGGCGTGTTCAGTATAGAGATTTCTCGATTCACCTAAACGCAAGATTCCTTGTTGATACTTCAACAATGGTTGGAAGTCAGTGCGAGCCAGATGCAATAATGGAATTGTGCGCACTTTCAGGAACCAGATTTCAAAACGTCGCAGGACGAAGTTTTGGAGCTGTGTTTCAGTCATCATTGGTTAAAACAATGATTGAACAAGACTTGCTTGTTCCATTCAAAGAGAAACCAATAGAAAAAGCAATGAGCATGCTTGATTTAGTAAAAGCAGATCGCGCAGGCCATACGTTTGATCCTAAGATTGGCTTTCACGCGAACGTTGCCGAACTTGATTTTTCTAGCATGTACCCGTGGCTTATTTACAATCGAAACATCAGCGCAGAAACTATAACTATCACAAAAGAACCTCTTGAACACGTTCCTGGAATTCCAGTCACGATCTCTCTTCGACATAAAGGACTAGTACCGCAAACAATTAAGCCTCTGCTTGATCGTCGTATGGAATACAAAAAAAAACCAACCGCGTTCAACAAGGCACGCGCAGTGGGACTTAAATGGGTGCTCGTGAGTGCATTTGGGTATTTACGATTTAGAGAATTCAAGCTAGGTATTGCAAGCTCGCACATGTCAGTAGGGTCGTATGCAAGAGAAACAATACTTGAGGCAGCGCATCTTGCGGAAGAAAACGGGTTTGAGATTCTTCATGGTATTGTTGACTCGCTTTATATCAGAAAGAAAGACATGACTGCAGAACATGTGAAGGAATTGTGCAAAGAAATAGAACAACTAACAGGTATCCCAATGAGTTTTGAAGGAATTTTCAAATGGGTTGTATTCCTGCCAAGCATACAAGATCATGATCGCCCAGTACCAGCACGTTATTATGGCGTATTTCAACATGGAGGAATAAAAGCACGAGGAATTGAAGTGCGACAAAGAGGAACTCCACTTATCGTTCGACTTTTTCAGCAGCACATTCTAGAATACCTTTCCACGTGTAAGACACAACAAGAAATCATTCAGACAGTGCCTTTTTTGTGTAGGCAACTTCGTGAAGTAATTTTACGTCTATCTTGTATCAGTGCAGACTTATTATCCTGCACGATCACCATCAGCAAAAATCACTATACACGTAGCAGCCCCCAAAAAACCATTCTACAACAACTTCTCAAAAAAGGACTAACTCAACCACCAGGAACAACTATTCAGTTTATTTATCAACAGAATAAAGCAGTACTTCCCGAAGACTACACCGGAAATCCAGACATGAAACAATACAAGCGAATGCTCATACGTTCACTCTACATACTTTTACAACCATTTGGTATTACGAATGAAAACATAACTGAAAACATCAGTACTGAAAGACAAACAAAAGTCAATGAATACATTAATTAAAACTGAATCATCCAGACGGTGAATTCTCAGAGAGCTAAGCAAAATCCAAAAATATTCGCAATTCTTTTGGGAGAAGCAGAAAGTGTTCCAAAGCCTCTGACGGGAGTTGCACCCGCGACCTCCACCTTACCAAGGTGGCGCAATAGCTACTATGCTACAGAGGCATAAACTATATCCTCAAATGTTTGTTTAAAAAGATTGTGTGAAAAATTTTCACTGTAGTATCTCGATACTATTTTCCGAACGCTTCTTTGCTATCTCGTATGGATTTTTCGAACTCAATCATTTCCTCATATTCTTTCCCAGAAGGTGCGTGTGCAGCTGCTTTGAATGCGTTCATTGCCGCAGTACACCATCCTGCTTCATAGAGAACTAATCCGAGAATTTTGCATCCACGATAATTAGTTGTTCTTGCATATCCTTGAACTGCATTGTTCACCATTTCTCGTTCTCTACCAATAAGATATTCTCGAGTAAGTCCAAGTGGTTTGAGTTCAGCTCTTGCGAATTCAATTGTTCGCACGAGTTGCTTGGTTGGTTCGCGTTGGTCTTGCAGTAACCCATATATGATTGCAAGATCCTCAAAAACTTCTGCATCATAATTGACTTGAAGTTCATTGAGTAGTTTTGCAGCATTCCGATCAAGAACTTGTTTGAGATATATTGTGAGTGGTAAGTCGATTGCGTGTTGTGCACGAAGAATTATTCCTGCACGCATTTCTAGAGGCGGGTCTTCAACTGCTTGTATGACAAATCTTCTAAATTGAAAGTCTGGATCTGTTTTCTTAATATCCTCAAGCACCTTTGTGGCAAGTTCATATTCTCCATATTCAAAGCGTGAACAGGCATAACGTTCTTTTTCTTGAGAAGAAAGTGAATTACCAGTTCTACTCGAGACATACTGAATTAAATCATATCTATTGGTCTGGCACAATTGTTGCTGAAGTTCTTTTTCTTTCTTAACGAGAAATTCAATTGGTATTTCCATTTCTTCATTCAAAAAAGTATCAATTGTGCGCTCTGGATGAAAGTCACAATAAACTTCAAGGACTCGTTTCGTGGCATTGATTCCTTTATTTTGAAATACGCGCGCTAAGTGAGCAGGTGTCATTCGACGATAAGAATCATTTTTTACTCCGAAAATCGCTTGTTCGATTACTGCCAATTTGTCTATGTCATTGAGTGCTGGCATTCCGAGCGCATTCAATCGTTCATCAATTGAAAAGTCTGGTTTTTTGAAAGTTCCAAAATCCCATGTTTCGAGCGTTGCCATCGCGCTCGCCATAACAATACTTTTTTCTTTTGAGATTTCGTTGTTTTCTAGTGCAAACATGCGTTTTGCCCAATTGCAGAATGCGTCATCCATGTCAGAGAAGACGTATCGTTGAAGCATTGCTTGTGCAACTGCTGCGTTTGCTTCAGGGGGAAGAGGTCCGTCGTATGCTTCCTCGTACAAGCGAATTGCTTCGTTGTAATTTCCAGTGTTGAGTGCGTAGCGTGCGAATTCTCTGACTGTTTCAGGTTTTCGCCTCTCATCTTGTACTTCCTGAGCACACGCTACACTTGAGAGCGCGAGTGAAAACAACAGTTCTCCAAAGCCTCTACGAACTCGCATAATGCCGGGAACAGGATTCGAACCTGCGAACCCGCTTGGGGAAGGGATCTTAAGTCCCCCGCGTTTGGCCACTCCGCCATCCCGGCGTTTTGAACTACGAATTGTGTGGTGCGTTATAAAAGGTTGGTGGTTCACAAAATGAAAATCTGAAAGTATAAAAACCCCTAACTAAAAATGAAGGCATGCAGAATGTAAATCGCCCAGAATTTCTAGTCTGCCCTCCCACGTACATGTCATTGTCTGTTCCTATTAATCGCCAAATGATGGATTCAAAGAAAAAGAACGATGCTATTTGTACAAGTCGAGCAGGTGCGCAGTGGGAGGATGCAATGCGAAGGCTTTCCTTTGCAGGTGCGGTGATTCATCGTCGAGAAGCAATTCCAAATTTGCAAGATCTAACGTTTTGTGCCGATGCAGGTCTTGTTGAGGGAAATACAGTCTTGTGATCTAAGTATAGATATTCTATTCGAGAAAAGGAAAGCGAGCATCATCGTAAATGGCTTGTGGAAAAGGGTTATGTTGTTCGAAAGTCAGAGTACTTTTTTGAAGGAGGAGACGTTGTTCGTGAGGGAAATACTATTTTAATTGGTTATGGTTTTCGATCTGAATTTAATGCTGCAGATCAAGTACGCGCGCTATTTCCAAAACGTGACGTTCTTTCAGTTAGTTTGATAGATCCATATTTTTATCATCTTGATACATGTTTACACGCACTCGATAAACAAACTATTCTTTACTACCCTCCTGCAATTGATGCTTCATCTCAACGAATGCTTAAAAGGAAATATAAAAAAGCAATTCCTCTTTTAGAAGAGGACGCGTTGAACTTCAGTGCGAATATGGTACGAATTAAGGACACTGCATTTCTTTATGACTGTTCTTCAGAGCTGGAGACAACACTTGCCGTGCTCGGGTATCTTGTAGAGCGACTCGACTTATCAGAATTTTTGAAGACAGGCGGATCAATAAATTGTTTGAAACTTCAACTAAATTAAAACATAGCACAACATTTAAATACGTCTGTGATAAAATTTTTTCATGCAGAAACAACGATTTCGTTGCACTGGATGTAATTGGAAGTTTACCCGTCAACAGCGTCCGTCGCTGTGTCCATATTGCGGAAAAATGGCTGTTGTCGAAGATGTTGAACGTGCTGCTGATGAAATTCTTTCTGAGATTAACGCTGCTGAAGAAGCATTTAATAGACGGAAATAAACGATTCTTGTTTCT
>JAHFPE010000060.1 GCA_023261345.1 Candidatus Woesearchaeota archaeon | reverse complement strand
TTTTACAGAATACTGAACGCAATCAAAGTTGGAAAAGTATTGACAAGGATAAAAAGGTGACCGCATTATACATTCATTGGCTTTGTGTGAGCCGTGAGTTTGCAGGCACTGGATTGCCCAACATAATTATTAATTTTGCAGCACAAAAAGCATTATCTTGCAATATTCATGTGTTGCGATTAGATGCAGATGCAAAGGAAAAGAAACTGACGGAAATATACGAGAAATTAGGATTTTACCTTGTTACGATCGAGCAAGACTCGCATGGTGAAACAGCATTTTACCAAAAGACGTGTTAGCAATTTCAGAAGAAAATAAGTTGAGGCTGATGCAGAAGCGAAGGGGCGCCAAAGCAATTTTTATTTAGAGCATATTGCTACTCGCGTGCTTAAAAGGTTCAGAAGTTTTATAAGTCAGTACAGGGCAGATTCAAATAGGGAAAATTCCTCCATGTCGCCATAGCTCAGCCTGGTAGAGCGACGGTCTCATAATCCGTAGGTCGGGCGTTCAAATCTCCCTGGCGACAGTTGTAGCAAGAAATACGTACCACGTAACAACCGGTTGGTTTTATAAGTAAGGACGTTTGTACTTTTAATATGTTCAAACAAAAAGTCGTTGAATTGTTAGCTGCTGTAGGTTTTCAGCACCCTCTTCTTGAAAAGCCAGACTTGCAGTTTGGAGATGTTGCAGTTCCGTGTTTTTCGCTTGCAAAAGAATGGAAGAAAGCACCTCAACAAATCGCAATTGAAATTACAGAAAAGCTACGTTCCAAACAGCAGGCGGAACCAAAACAATTCAAATGGCTTTCAGAAATAAATTCAGCTGGCGCTTACATCAATTTCAAGTACAACCAATCTCTTGTAGCAAATGAAGTAATCACAACAATTAGAACACAGAAAAAAAAATACGGGTACAATCAGGAAGGAAACAACAAGACAGTCATGGTTGAGTTCTCATCACCAAATACTGGAAAACCAATGCATCTTGGACATGTTCGAAACAACTGTTTGGGTAGAGCAGTGAGCAATCTCTTATCTGCATCTGGTTACAGGGTGCTTCGGGCAAGTTTGATGAACGATAGAGGTGCGCACATGGCAAAAGCAATGGTTGCGTATCAACATTGGGGAGAGAGAAAAACACCCGCTTCCTCGGGGAAAAAAGGAGATCACTTCCTCGGAGAGTTATATGTAAAGTTTAAACAAGAAGCAGAAAAAAATCCGATCCTAGAAGAAGAAGCAGCAACTATGCTCCGCGCTTGGGAAGCTGAGGATAAAAAAACTATTGCATTATGGAAGAAACTTCTTTCTTGGTGTGTTAATGGATTTAATCAGACGTACAAAGAAATGGGAATCAAATTTGACGTTCTTTACTGGGAGAGCAAACTCTGGAAGCAAGGTGCTGAACTTGTTGATCTTGGACTACAAAAAGGAGTTATGGAGAAGCTTGAAGATGGTGCAATTACGGCAACTCTTGAGCAATATAGCATTCCGGACAAAGTTGTGCGAAGATCAGACGGAACTAGCCTTTACATCACGCAAGACTTGTATGTTGCAAAAAGTAGATTTGATGAACGCAATCTCGATCGTATCGTGTATGTTGTTGCGTGTGAACAAGATTTACATTTTAAACAACTATTCAAAATCCTTGAACTCATGGGTTTTACATGGGCAAAAAAGTGCTATCATTTAAGCTATGGCATGGTCGCTCTGCCAGATGGAGTTATGAAGTCGCGTGAGGGAAGAGTAGTTGATGCTGATGATCTCATGAAAGAAATGCAGGATCTTGCAAAAAAAGAAGTAAGCAGAAGATATCCTGACATTTCGGAAGAAGAATTAACTCTACGCGGCAGAGCAATTGGACTTGGAGCACTCACTTTTTTCATGCTAAGATTAGACCCTGTAAAAGAACTTATGTACGACCCGAAAGCATCAATTTCGTTTGAAGGAGAAACAGGACCGTATGTACAATACAGTCATGCAAGAATTTGCAGCATCTTCGAAAAACACGAAGGAAAAATCCCAAAAATAAAAAAACCAGAATTACTCACCCATCAAACAGAAACTGCCTTGGTAACGCTTCTTACTGAATATCCCGCAATTGTTCTGGCATCAACAAAGCAGTATGATATACATACGCTCTGTCATTATCTTTTGCAACTTGCAACTGAAACAAACGCATTTTACGGATCATGCCAAGTACTTAACGTCGAGGCTAACCTTCGAGACGCACGTCTTGCACTACTTGATGCTGTTCGTATCGTACTCAAAAATGGACTTGGACTTCTTGGAATTGAAGCGCCGCAAAGAATGTAGAAAATGCTATGACAAAAATACATGATTTTAAAAGTAAATTGAACCTCCTGAGTAATGTTCTTGAAAAAAAAAGCGCATATGGTACACTTCTTGTTCGTATTGGTATTTCAGGAGTATTCTTGTGGTTTGGTATAGATAAATTTTTTCATCCAACGAACTGGAGTGCATGGGTACCTCCGTGGATAGGTTCACTCGTTCCAATATCACTCATTACGTTCATGTACGTTCAGGGTGTGTTCGAAACAATTACTGGATGCCTGCTTCTTGTGGGTTATAAGACGAGATTCGCTGCATTTCTTGCAGTTCTTACACTCGGAGGAGTTGCGCTTGCCATGTTAGGAACAGGTCAAACAGAAGTCATGCTACGAGATGCAGGATTACTCGCAGCAAGCTTGTCGCTGTTACTCTCTGGCAGTTCTTGTTTTTGCATCAACAGTATAAAGAAGAAAAAAAAATTGAAAAATATTTAAAGCACAGCATACATACTATTTTCCATGCAACATATTGCAATTATGAAAAAATCATTTGGATACACGCAGAAAATTCTTTCTCGAAAGAAAACGACTGAATCTCGATGGTTCAACACGCGTGGCAAACCATGAAACGTTATTCATGCAGGCGATACAGTATATTTCAAAGACAGTGGAGAGCCACTTAGCATCATTGCACATGTTGATGGTGTCATGCAATTCTCAGACCTAACTCCTGCTAACGTAAGAGAACTTCTTGAAATATACCACGAAAGATTCGGAATTGAACCCCATGACATGCAAAACTTTTTTGAACTCTTCAAAAACAAAAGATATTGTATCCGAATATTTCTGAAAGATGCAAAAGAAGTGAAATCATTCAATATTGACAAAACTGGTTTTGGCGCGATCGCTGCATGGTTGACTCTGGATGATGTTGAAAAGACAAAAAAGTGCTAGGTTTTTTCTACCACCAAATTTATAAAAAAAACTCTCTTTGTTCGTCGAATGTGGGATGAAATAGCCACCGTGCTGCCATGATTGTGTTTCTGAATCACGTCAATTCAACGCAAAATCTTCGTGGGTCCATTGGGTATTCTTCGTTGCTAATTGGCCAGGTGTGTTTAATTCGTATTTCTGAAACAAGTGGCTTTCCATGTTTGCCAAAGATTTTGTTCGCATTTCCGAATGTGAATCTTACAACATCAATTGGTTCTCTTTCATTTTCAAGTTCCATTCCAATTGTTCCAAGCCATTTAACAAAATGAGGATACATCCACAAACTCGGCATACCTGAAAAATATGGTGGATTTGTTTTTTCTTCTAAAGAATGAACCGCATGATCATTCTCTGCCAGGTCAACTAATCCGGCTAAAACACATGCTCTGAGTTCTCTCACTTCTTCTTTGCTCCTTAATGGAGGATTCATTTTGTACAAAAGCCCATCAGAGGATCGCAAATAACTCTCATCAAGCATAAAATGATGTGGAGTAACACCGCACGAAATACGTCTTCCTTGCTTCTTTGCCTGTTGTACGAGATACACTTCATCTGGAAGAGAAACGTGTGCAATATGCAAATGCCCTTGAAAGCCCGCCTCGCCTGAAAAATCAATCATATCCTTAACTGATGCTATTGCAGCGAGCGGAGGTCTACTGAGTGCATGTGTTATCGGTCGTTTGGGATCAAAAAATCCAACATTCATGTACTGTTCTTTTTCTGCATGAATAACTACCGGTCCTTTGTATCCTAATTCCGTAAGTCTCTTGAACACAAATTTTTGTTCATCTTCTTTAATGACTGCAAGAGTTCCAATGGATCTTCCTGCAAACAATTTCTGCCCCGCGACTTCAGGAATTTCGTTGTAGCAATAAACCGCTTCTTCAAGTTGTGCGGGATCAGCAGTTAACCCAACATGAACATGGTATTCTGTAACAATTTTAGAATTCGCTTCACGTGCACGTTGCGCTAGGTTAAGACGTTCTCTCACACGCTCGCGATTTACAACTTGACGCTTATTGTTCGGCATATCAATAACTGCTTCAAAACCTGCTTGAGTAGCAACCAATAACCCATGCGCAATAGTTTCCTTATACGCTTCTTCTTCATCACGCAAATGAACGTGCGGACATATGTACATGTTCAGCTTCCGCAATACCTCTTGTATTTATGTGTATGCAATCACGAGGTTGGGGTGAAATGAAGAAAAATTCCACACAACTCTATTCTGTATAATCCTGCATTGCAGATATGGCTGATTTAAGAATCCGCTCAGTGATGAACAAGGTACTTTTCTTCGGAATCTGCCGTAATAATTCAAGTGTATGTTGTTTTGAGAAAATCTTTGTTCGAAACGCACGTAAAAGAATTCCTATTGTTCCATGAACTTCTAATCCTTCTGCAGTTGCTGCAGCTCGTGCGCCAAGATCATCAGTGAGAAAAATCCCTATCTTTTCTTTCATGCAAAGAGCAATTCCACTTGCTTCCCCAATCCCAATATTGTGCTTAAAATACAAATAAGATATGTTATCTGAATTCGCATGAAATAATTGAAGAGTAGATGAGACGTTGTACTTCTGTAGTTCCTTGTCAATTTCGGTTGTTGTGCACGTTCGAAGAATTTTCAATGCTTTTGTTGCACTAAGTTCATGCAAGTGCAATTGAGGACCGGTGTTTGCTACCGCTTCAAACCCCATAAAATATCCTCCTTGACCGCTGCCTCTAGTTGCTCAAGACGAGTTCTTCGAACAAGATCGCGCACTGCGCTACGAATAAGTTCTGATCTATTCGCATACCAGCCCTCTCGAATAAGTGCATCCATCTCACTTTCAAGACGTAGAGTAATTTTTGCGGGAATCGTTTCCATGTAAGGTATACTATGGTAATATTATTTAAGCTTTACGCAAGAGCAACACTTAAAAACACTCAATTTCAGTCAATGAGTATGTCATCATTTTACATCACAACAGCAATTGATTACCCGAATTCAGATCCGCATCTTGGTCATGCGTACGAGCGAGTTATTGCTGATTGTGTTGCAAGGTGGCATCGTTTGGCTGGAGAAGATGTTTTTTTTCTTGTTGGAACTGATGAACACGGACAAAAAGTAGAGAAGGCAGCAATTGCAAAGGGAAAAACGCCAAAAGAATTCGTTGATGAAAAGTCGCTATCGTTCAAAAAGCTTTGTTCAGCACTCAATATTTCATATTCAAGATTCATTCGAACAACTGACACAGATCACGTGAATGTTGCAAAACAAATCTTTCAACGTGTGATCGATAAAGGAGATATTTATCTTGGTTCATACGAAGGGCTTTATTGCGTTGGTTGTGAAGCGTTCTATTTGGAAAAAGACGCTCCGAACGACACGTGTCCTGTGCACAAAAAGCAGCTTGAGCTCGTGAAAGAACCGAGCTATTTTTTCAAACTTTCAAA
>JAHFPE010000059.1 GCA_023261345.1 Candidatus Woesearchaeota archaeon | reverse complement strand
GAGAGGATGATAAAAAATGGAATGGCTACTTAAAAACGCATTACGAGGAATTCGAAAGTATCCTGAACTATTTAGTGCACTAGAAGAATTTGAACGAACCAAAAAGATTCCGAAGTTCACGTACAGAAAACGCGTTGATGTTACTATTGATGAAAACCTCCTTAGGGAAGCCAGGACGTATTGTGAAAAAAATAGTATTTCATTTAGTCGAGTTGTAGAACGAGGGCTTAAAAAAGAATTATTCTCGAGAGAATAGTTGCAGTTTCGAGATTGGGAAAAAAAATACGTTAACCATTCACTTGATATCTTAATATCGCAGCTATTTTTCCGAGGTCGCGTAGTTGCACTCCTTCTCTTGTTTCCGTTGATATGATGCGAACTGTTGTACTGTATTTTTTAGCGATTTCTTCAAATTCTTCAATTACATTATCCTCAAGTGCTTCAGATAACAAGAGCGTATCAACAACTCCAAGTTCAAGCATTTTTTTGGTTTCTATTGCGCCATAGGTGACCATTCCTTGCTTTGTTGCAAGTAATTCAAGAAATCTTGTCACAAACTTTTTTTCTTCCATTATTTCTTCTTGTGCAAGTGTATCTTGTGATCGATCAACAAGTTCTTGTAATCCAAATTCATCTGTGTACGTGAGGTCTTTAATTCCAATGATTTTTTTCTTTACTTCATTTGTGATAAAGTTTCCCTCGACAAGTTCGTATTTTGTGGGTCCTGGTCCTCCAACGAGGATTCCTTTGAGTCCTTCCATCATTAGAAATTGTTCTTTGAGGTAGTCTGCTACTTTTTTGTAGTGCGCTTTTACTGCAAGTTCTCTATTTTGTTGGAAACGCATACTGCTTTGTCCACCTGCTTTGAATTTTCCTGGAACTTCGCTGTGTGTTTTTGCAAGTGGAATGATTGTTTTACCTTTAAGTATTGCAATTGTTGCATCTCGCGCATCCATAACTATGAGTCCGTAGACTTCTTTTACGTTAAGCATGTCTTGGAGTATGTCAATTACAAAGTCTTTATCGCATCGATAAATTCTTGTGCGTACAGGAACTGGGGGTTCTATTGACCAAACTTGAACATCGCTTTGTCCTTCTCGCGATGCAACATTTCCTGAAAATACTGCAAGACCATGTGGTGGTGTTTGTTTGAAAAGACGCAAATGTTGAATCATTCGCTCAAGTGCATCAATGACGTTTTTGCGTGTTGAAGATGATTTGATGTTTGTTGCAGTGCCTTGTTCTTGCTGCAAGTGCTGCATGATCTTAACAAGTTCATATCCTTCAGGAACATAAACAGAAACAAATTCTGTGTGTCTTGCACGATGGCTCGCAAGTTCTTTCACAAATTTCTTCAAATGAAATCGTTCGTGCGATGTGAGAGTCATAATTCAAGTGACGTGTATCCTCTTTATAAGCGCTTGGGGTAAAATTTTGCAGTTCGTAACTGCTCCACCAGACTTTTATTTGTTTAATGTTACAATAATGTGTGGCAATATTAGTTTTGACCACCCTTCAAAATCGTGAGTTTCAGAAAAAGTGGTGAGTTCAGAAGGCGCAAGAAAACTCGCATTTGAGAGCGCAGGTTGTGGTTGCACAGTTTCATTTGAGATAATCAGGTATATTACTCCAATATGAACTCTGCCAACAGCATCCGAATCATCATTCACAAATCCTAGTAACGTTGATGAAAATGTTTGTATTCCTATTTCTTCAAGTACTTCTCGTTTCATGCTTTCTTCAAGAGGGTTTTTTCCATCAAAAGGGTGTATGTGTCCACCAATTCCTATTGACCATTTTGAAACTAGTCGTTTCTCATTTGCTTTTTGTGGTCGTTGATAAACAAGTACCTTTCCATTCTGCACAATGACTGCGTAACAAATTGGTTGTTTGTATGTCTCATCTTGTTCTGCTTTTTCTCGAAGGATAAATTCATGGTATTCAAGAATCCGTTTATTGTAATCCACTCTGTTCGAATGCTGAAAGCCCTGAAAATCCCCATCTGAAAAAAGAATGCTTCGCTTGATTGCTAAGACATGGGATTCTATTTGTGATCCGCTCATTTTTCGAATGCTCCTCTTTGTTTGGTTTTCAGTATTGCCATTAATAAAGATTCACGTATTTTTGAACTCGCAGTATCTTTCAGTTGGATCATCCTTATTAAGAGAGTATACCTACTGCAATTCATGTCGTTGATTCGTGACGCAGGCACAAGCTTAAGCGCTTCATTTACGTCGGGAGATCACATCATCACTCCTCGTGGAATTCTTTCGCTGCAAGGAACGTTTGTTCCTTTAACTCCCATTTCTTCACGTTGCTATTTTGTGGATGGTGGATCAGGAATTCTCATGAGTAGTCCTGATTTTTGCGTTGTAATTGTGAGAACTGCAGGAATGGTTTTTTCTGGCGGCGCATGCACGAAAAGAATTCAGCGAACACAAATTGTGACTGTTCGTGCAATTGATGGGAAGCCAACATTTGAGCTCGAGACTTTTCCAAAAAGTAGCGTGATGAAATTTGATGGAATTCATGAAGATCTAAAAAGAGGAACGTATCCTTGTTTGCCAGAAGATATTATTACTCTTCATCGCAGATTACAGGAACTTCAGCTTGCGCTTAATTTGTGCCAAGGATGTAAAGAAATTGATGCAATGAATGCAGACGACTTTCTTGTTCTAGATGGAGAATTACGTGCACAAACGTTATTTGAAGAAAAAGTACTTAAAGAAATTACTGAATTGCACGCAAATACTGTTGGAGTTGTAAAACAAACTGGTTCATTCACAAATACTGGTTCGCACGCAAATAGAGTGCTGCTAGAACTTGGACCTAAAGGAACATGGCTATACACACAAAATGATTTGCCAACAGGTTTTGTAAGATTGCACGCAAGAAGTTCCCATGTATTCAGAATTGACAGCACGAATTCTGAAGTACTTGCACGTGCAGCAAACGTACTTTCATTTCTTTCAAATGATGCATTGCTCGCAGGATATCCGTATGGATTAATCGCAGTTGATAACCTGGCAAAAGTTTCTACTTCAGAGCTAGCTGTGGAGCGACTCTCATTACTCACAACTCCACTGGCAAAACAATTGGTGGAACATCCTCATGCGTTTTTTTGAGTAACTGATATAAAGTCATAGAAAAATATTCAGTGTATGAATAAATTTTCTACTGCAAATCTGCCCCTCTCTCTTCACCAAACTCGCTTAGGATATCTGCAAGGATATGGTATTTCTGTCGTTTTAATTTTTCTTCCAATAATTGCTGTAGCAGTAAAAGCAGATGAGTTTATTCGTTTCATTTCATACGGCCCTGCAGGTGTTGGAATCGTAAGCCTTGCATTGCTTGAAATAAAGATTCGCATGTACAAGGTCGTGATTGAAAAAACTAAAATTCGTCTGAATAAAGGAATTCTCTCTCGTGAAAATTCTTCAGCTTCATTTGATAAAATTACTGATTTTCGAGTGTATCAGAGTCTATTCCAGCACCTGTTCGGGTATGGTACTATTTTTGTGAATACTGCCGCAGGTGACCAGTACGAATTATTCATTGAAAAAATTAGGAATCCGCATGCAGTACAAGAATTTTTAACTGAGCTTGAACACGAACTACGAACTGGATTGAAGAACGTATCTGAAGAGTCGCCCACAACTTTAAAATAACGATCTACAAACCTTTTTAAATCACGTCGTGTTTTTAAAACTAGAACATAAATTACATCTATAGCGAGGTGGAGCAGTCTGGAGTGCTCGATGGGCTCATAACCCATAGGTCGGAGGTTCAAATCCTCCCCTCGCTACTAAACGTTCGCAGGTCGATTTTTTTCGATTTCTCACGCAGGGAGCGTTATAAGAGAGGAGTGAATAGCTGTAGTCGTAGGTCAAGTTTGTGCTATGAGCGTCTTGCGAACTAAAGAATTTTTAAATGAGTTCTATACCGCTTTTTGTATCTTATCCATCTCGATAAGTTTATCCTGAATAAGTTTCGCAAATAAGCAGGTTTTTTCGTAAGTTTTTTCAAGCGATACATTCCTTTGTAGGAGTATTATTGCAACACAGTATACTCTATATGCTAGAGAACCCATTATATCTTGTTTTGAATCCCAAAGGATAATCTCTTGCGCGGGAATTTTTCTCAACTTTACTCCTCCTTCTGATTCTGTCCCTCTAAAAGAAAGTACCCATCTTTTTTCGCTCAATTGGATTGTAACGACCAACGGTACATCAGGAATGTCTGTTTTGAGATAGAGTGGATCGACGTTATTTTTAGGCATAGCTGAAGAATCGCAATTAACTTTTTAAGCGTTACTCTTTTAATTCTCAACTGTATTCTCGAGATTATTTGGTCTCATGTTGTGCCAGCACTCCGCCGCCAAGTTTTAATTTGTGTTCTGCTTGATGAGCGATGTCCTCGAAACTTTTGTGTAGTGCAGTTGGCAAGTCCCAGTCGTGGCTTTTGCATGATTCGAGCAGAAGCGAAGGAAGATTGATCCGTACGTGTACAGCAAATTTTTTAGTTTGTCCTTCTCCATAGACTTTGAGGTGAACAAGCGCACTAGTTATGTTGTGTACTTTTTTCATGAGTTTTTCGTATTCTGCTGTTGCAACTTCAGTCACAACGCTGGTTTCTTCTTCAGAAAGTTCTTTTAATCCTACGAACTGTATTGGGTTTGTCATGTGGTTTCCTCCGACAGTGCAAGCATGCTTTTGTGTGCTGCAACTATGTCTTTTTGTTTGACGTAAATGAGAAATTCTGGAGGAACAACCACGAATTCATGAATGTTAATATCTGAAAGAGACAATTCACCTGCAATTCGCGCAAGTACTCCTTTTGTACTTATTGCGTCTTCAGCGACAGTGACAGATATTTCGCTTAAGTCTGAATCTATTGAGAGAATTTCGCTTTTTTGAAATAATGGTTTCATTTTGTGTACGTGTGGGTTGTCAATGATGATCTTGAATTCTTCACTTCCTGAAGTGATGCGAAATGGAACTGGGGATGCGATTGTGCAGACGCGTTTGAGAAGGTCTGGTAAGCGAAGTGCAACTGTAATACAAGTCATGTTGTTTTTCGTGCTAATAACTGCTGATTTGAAGATGTGATGGAGTTTTTTGTCCTCTTCTTGGAATGATTCTTCTGTTTGGAATCTTCGAATAGAGGATATAACCGCATCAAGTGATGTTTGTAATTCATACGCTTCAATAATGTATTTTGCAAGCGCGCGTGTATTGATAATTTGTCGCCATAAATCGCGTTGAATAGCAACATCACTTTTGAGAATGTGCCAGACTTGTTGATTAATTGCCTGCCCCACTATGAGAGTAGTTTATGTCAAAAGTATTTAAAGTTTGTCATTTTAAAATATATAAACCGTTTTTTGGTCGCATAAGTATAAGAATAATGAAAAATAT
The DNA here is from genome assembly GCA_023261345.1 of Candidatus Woesearchaeota archaeon. GTDB lineage: Archaea > Nanobdellota > Nanobdellia > Woesearchaeales > ARS49 > JAHFOI01. Next base: position 424 of record JAHFPE010000059.1, on the reverse strand, counting down.
CCTCAGAACATGTTGACACTCGCGGCAAAACGAAAGGACATACAAAAGTTATTTTGTTCTAGAATTGAAACTGCAGCTAAAGATGCACAAATTTGGATACCTGCCTCAGAAGTGACATATTTAGGTGACCTCTGTACTGATCGAGCTCTACATCCGATTCCGCATGACCTAACTCTTTCTCTGCGCCACAGACGTAACAATTTACCAAATAATCTCACCCAACTGTATGATCGATATATGAGTTTAGGAGACGATATTCTTTATTATGGACTTGCATTACGAATTCCATCTATTTTAGGAACAGTTTCTGAGGCGCAAACGTTCTATGGTAACGCGGCGAGAATTGGAGAAAGGATTCATGATCCTCGTGCAGGAATTCTTGATGGATTAAGCGAAAATCTGCCCAAATACGAGGAACCGTTAA
>JAHFPE010000058.1 GCA_023261345.1 Candidatus Woesearchaeota archaeon | reverse complement strand
ATGGAATTAGTAGAAATAATTTCAAAACTCAGAGACCAGTATCATACTATCTTGCAGAACATACAGACGAGGTTGTTGATACAAGAACACGTTATCAATTACATGCCAGCAGTTTCAGGCACTTGACTAATCCAGTTCCCTTGCCTTATTTATAGAATTTTGCATTGCGACGAGAACTCAAGAGCCATTCTGGCTTTGCTGCTCAAAAACCGAATTATGCAACGTTCTCTTTAGGAAACGTATACGGAACATCTCTATGTGGCGCTTTTGTTAAGTACAGTATCGCATCTCTGCCAAGATTACGATAGGCAATTACTGCAAGTTTCCCTGCAGTGTCATCTTGTTCAGTAAATGAATAATGGTTTAGCGAGCTTTTAGGACCAATGAGCCGGTCGAGAGCTATTGGTTTACTGAATCCTGCTAGAAATGATTTTCCCTTTTCAAAAACAACGCCTGGAATAAAAGAAGGATGCACGCCAACAAGCAAGTGGTTTTCGAGTACTGTGAACTGTTGAGTTAGAACAAAGCCATATGATCTGCTACTGTTGTTGATCGCATGTACGGTAGACTTGCCGCTAAGATCAGTTGTGTACTCCTCTGAAAAACCCAAGCCTTTCAAGTAAGCATATACAAACTGACGAGGGACAGACGGATAATCAGTATAATCTGGCACGTGACGTAGTTCTGCTACCATTAAATCCAAATAATTCATAGACTTTCCCAGATGCCATAAGAGTTGGACTGGATTTGCAAAGTTATTCAGAGTATTTCCGCCAAGAAATAGTACCTTGCGCTCAAGATTGGTTTGGCATGTTGCGTCATAACTGCGTCCTGTTAAACGACACTTTTCCAGTCTAGGAGAACACGCTCGGTAAACAGGATGAATTTCAAACTCGCGAAAATCTGCTTGTTTTTTCTCAATCGAGATTGGTTTTGCCAGAGAACGCGCAAGGTTTCTAAATGCTTGATCGAGCAGGGGGAAACTTCTGTCAACCAGCACTATATCATTGATTGGCTGTCTTGGATTCAACGCATTAAACCCGGGTACAATGCGCTTGCATCTCTCTCCTTGAAGAGGTCCCAAGTCGTAAAAAGTAAACCCGTAATCAGCATCAAACAGAAGATGATAAAGCACTCTTTCAGTATCAGTTTCTACATCGCATGTTACATCCCGAGTAAGCCGCCGCATTAGCTGATTGTCCAGTTGCGGAATCAAACAGTGAAGATCTTCTACAATGAGCTTGTCTTTTGGAGTTTCTCCTCCTAGATCTTTCACTGATTGGTCGGCAGCAAGAGAGTATGCTAGATGAAAATGCGATGATAAATCAACATCCCAAGCAGCGGCGTCCATATCACACTAAAGAGCCAGCTGCTTAAAAGATTGCGCACAAAACTTCTTTTGCAATAATACTAACTGCTAATGAGTAGAAGTATCTCAATCTGCTAATTGATGATTAGTGGCTCTAAGAAACCACGATTATGTTAGAGAACTGCGTCACTCTTGCTGTATTTCCGGATAATACGTGTATTTGTATTCTTCATAATTAATCAGTGTTTCATAATCCTTGACTGTTCCTGTAAAAAAGCTTCTTAACTCTGCTGTTGTTTTCATAAGATCATCAGGTTGTGTTGTGCAGACATAAAGAACAACATTGTATTTTCCTATTGTTTTAACAGCCCACAAAACGTCTTTATTTGTTCGCAAAAATTCGTGCAGTGTTGCTTCACGCTTGTCTGCAAGACCAGCAATGTTCAGAAGAATTGCGTACACTGTATAATTAATCAGGTGATAATTAATAACTGGAACAAATCCCTTAATCACTCCGCTTTGCCTGAGGTTTTTTATTCTGTACTTTACAGTGTCTGGAGCAACACCAAGCTTTTGCGCAATAACGTGCAAAGGCATGTCTCCGTGGTCTGCAATCACGCGAAGCAGAGCATAATCTTTTGCATCAAGGTCAGGAACTGAGTAGTCAGTCTTTGAAACTGATGCTGGTGTTTTCAAAAAGTTATCAGGAAATGTTTTGCCAATCAACGGTTTTGTGATAAACAAGAGCGTATAGTCCTGCAATGAATCACCACAATCAGTCACGATTGTTGAAATAATACGTTCACAGTCTTTCATGTCACGGGCAACAATCGCAAGCTCAAAATCATACTTTCCACTAAACTTGATTATTGCTCGAACAAAAGAATATGCTTTGAAGGTTTCTACAAGTGTGCGTTCTACTTCCACGCCTGGCTGGTTTAATTGCAAAAACAAGTGCACGTTCAAAAAACCAAGACGATCAATGTCAACAAGCGTGCGAAAGCCTTGCACCACTCCTTGTTCTTGCAGCCTGTGCAAACGATAGCGCACAGCATCACGACTTAAACCAACTTGTTTCGCAATGTAACTGTATGGTAAGCGACAGTTTTGTGCCAGAGCAAACAACAATTTTCTGTCGTACACATCAAGACTTACTTGCTGATGCTCGCTGCTTTGCAAAACCTTCATACACAACAAAAAAGCTTTGCTTTTATAAAACAAGCGGTTTAGATTTCAGCAAATTCGCACGTTTTGAACTGATTTTTCATGATTTGACGCATCGCAATCTGATTTCATTAAAGCTTTTCTCGTTTTCCGCACGCTTGTTTTGTTTTTTGCTGATTTAGCGCAGTTTTCCAGCACGAGTTTCTTAATCACCAACAGCATTCTTTGATCACAAGGAGGAATGAACATGAAACTAACCTATTATGGAGTAAGAGGCTCAATTGCATCCCCCGGAAACCACACGGCAAAATACGGAGGCAATACGTCGTGCGTAGCAATTCAGGCCGATGATGACTTGTTCGTGTGTGATGCAGGAACAGGCATTCGCAAGCTCGGTAAAGACTTGCTCAACCAAGGCACAAAACACATGGTCTTGTTGCTCAGTCATGCGCACGCAGACCACATTGAGGGAATTCGTTTTTTTCCTCAAGCGTACAACCCACATTTTACAATTGACGTGTTTTGCCAACACCAGCAAGAATGCAGTGACGCAATCAAAAAATTGCAGGAAGCACCTTTGTTTCCTTCTTCTGCAAAACTGAACGCGAAATTTCACTATCACGAACTTAAAGATGGAGAAAGCGCGCTTGTTGGAGAAACAAGAATAACTGCTGCACGACTCGAACATCCTGGAAGCGTGCTGGCGTACAGAATAACGCGAAACAAGCACACAATTGTGTATGCAACAGACAATGAAGACAGTGCCCGAAACAAAGAACGCTTAGTTGATGTTGCTCGAGGTGCTGATGTGTTGATTTGTGACGCGCAATACACTCCTGAGGAATTCAAAAACAGAATTGGGTGGGGACATAGCACGTATGAACAATGCGCAACAGTTGCAAACAACGCAGGAGTTGGACAACTGCACTTGTTTCATCACGACCCTGAGCGAAGCGATGAAGCTTTAGAAGCAATAGTTGGAAGCGCACAACACTTATTCGCAAACACAAACGCAGCACGCGAAGGGCTCGAAGTGCACTTGGGACGAGATACTGAAGTGAGACGAAGAGAAGCTGTTAACGTATGAACTGAAGAACTCAATCGCCGCAAGAAGATCTTACATCACGAGTGTGTCAAGAAACGCACCCTTTTTGTAAAAAAATATCAATTTATATACTTTTCTCTTTTGTTTGCATACATGGCAGAGAAATCATTATTACTTCAACTTACTGGAGAAATGCCTCTTTTCAAGATTTTAGACTTCTTCGTCGACAACAAAGGAATAGATTTCACCAAGAAAGACATTGCCGCAGGAGCAGGAATTTCAAAGGCATCATTGTTCAATTATTGGCCAGAACTAGAAAAATACCTGATTATACAGTCAACAAGAAAATTCGGAAAAACAAAACTCTTCACGCTCAACACACAAAGTCCCATCACAAAGAAAATTCTTGAACTCGAATCAACACTCATACGACAAGCAATGCTGAAAGCTTCCAACAAAGAAGAACTCGCTGTAGAAGCATGAGTGAAAACTTTCACGTGCATTTTGAAGTTTTCACAAGCCCGAACACAGATGAGTCTGAAGGGTGAAACACTGCAAGTCATATTCAAGAAAATACCTGCGCAAACAAAATGCAAAGGTGAATGCTACTAACTCTTCACTCAAGCACAATTCCTAGTTCAGCAAGTTTTTGTCGTAGATTCTGTTTTTTCTTGCTTGCATCAGGAGACATGTCAGGATACTCTTCGAGCGGTTCGCTGTCTGGCGAATAGACTCGACTGTATTCTTGGTTTGGATTTGTTGTTGGATTTCCGTTTTGCAAGTAAACTGCTCCATTGTTAAACTGCATTCCTTGATCGGCAAAACCATCGCCATCCAAGTCCTTTGTCACAATTCTTCGAACACCTCTATTTCTCTTCGCAATATCTGTTTCTGAACCAGGAAAATAGCCTGAGCAAATAGTTCCTACAGGCACGTGCTTGCTTGGAATGTACTTGTCGCGCAATAAAACATATGCTGACGAAGCAACGGCAACTGAGCCTAAAACAGCGAGCAACGCAATTCGTTCAAGATTTCTTTTCATGCTCATGAATGGTAGAAAGCAGCCAGTCTATAAAAATCTTTCTCTTGTAACTACTTTAAAAGGACTATTTTGAGAAAGGTTTATATAGCTTAAACACTGTCACGTACTGGGTGATTACTTGAGCAGCACTATTAAACAAATTGATGACATCGTTGCAACTCTCCACCTCCAACGATACACCCACGACCCATCCGCCATGACTCCTGGACTGACAAACTACTTATATTATCATCCAAACAAGGAAAGCAAGCTCACAATTGGCGGAAAATATTCTGATCTTGTTTGTGAACTCGCGCCCCAAATAGCAGATGAGACCGTTCCCGCGGATGTCATGCGCGTAGAAACATTAAGTGGAAAAATATGGCTATTCCTACAAGTAGAAGGATGGGATGCTGTGAAGACAGTGCAAAGCAAAGTACCAAACAACGATTCTGATTATTTTGGACAAACAAATCTTTGGGCTCCACGACCGAATCGCGTAGATCCCGGAAATCATGCCAACCCACATATAGCGCGCGTTCTTGAAGAATCATGTTCCGTATGGTTTGGAAAATATATTCCCGATACAAACAATCAGCAAGGAGAGTATCTGCTGACCTACAGACTTGATGTGACAATTGATAAGATCGTTTTAGATAGAATGCGCGCAGATCACGAAAAAAAAATAAAAAAAGGGCAGGCTGAAGGAGAAGCTGCAAATGATCGGGAGGCAGCATGGAGCCGCAGTATTTTTGGAACTCTATGTTATCACTTGTGGAACAAGCACTTACCGCCTAAAATTAAAGCATCATGGGAAAAAGAACCAGGAACATACGCCCTTCTTGTTCGTTACATTGCATCTAAACTACCGAGTAAAAATCCGGACAAACAATGAGCCTTCTTGTACTCAAACAACTCCAGTACCCGTCAGGTCTTTTCGCGGCTGCAAAACCATTAAGCAATACTGGCTATCATCTCTCATGGATTCGAGACAACTTGTATGCTCTTTTGGGTTTTGAAGCAACAGGACAATATGAAATTGTTGTTCACACAATGCACGCGCTTCTTGACTTGTTCAAAAAGCACGAGTACAAAATTGATTGGATGATAAAACAGCCAGAACCAAAACATCATTGGCGATACATTCATGCACGATACGAGCCTTTAACTGGCGAGGAAATTCATGACAACTGGGGCAACAAACAAAATGACGCAATAGGCTTGTTCTTATTCAAAATCGGACAGCTAGAAACTAGTGGAATCAAAATCTTAAGAACCGCGCAAGACAAACAACTCATTCAAAAAATCGTTGAGTATCTTGCGGCAATTGAATACTGGCATGACAATGA
>JAHFPE010000057.1:2832-5938 GCA_023261345.1 Candidatus Woesearchaeota archaeon | reverse complement strand
GGAACAACATTGTCTTCGAGTGGAATTATGGAGAACAAGCACTGCAAAGTCAAGCCGCAAGTATGACTGGAAAACCACAAGAAAAATATGTGCCACGAGTATTTCAACCAGGAGAGTGGCAAAAGGATTTAGCACTCTTCTACGAAGCCGCGAAAAAGATAGAACCAGAACTTAACGCAGCAAGAGATGCACCTTATAAGAGAGAAATGGAACGATTATTGGCAAGAAGATCTCCGGTATATACTGGTTGATAAATTAAATATTGTCTGTTAATTCTTTATCTTGAATCAAGTAGTGTGCTTGAACTTTTAGTGGGAAGTAATAAAATTCGCCAAGTGATCGAGCCGCAGCGAGCGAACTCGCGAATTTTTAATAGGCTCTGTCCTAATTCTCGGTTGCGACCTCGCGGGCACTGCGCCTGTGCTCGCAGCACACATACAAACTTTTTATGACCTACAAGCTAATAGTCCTCGGTCACCCTAGTTCATTACCTTACTCTGCTCGCACCTAATAGGCAGCAGTGCCAGACATTTAGGACAGAGCCTATTTAATAGCAACCTTTAAAAACAAGACGTGTGTGCTTTACTTTGATATTCTTATGGCAGAAACAGAAACCACAGGAACGCATATTTTCGCACTTAGAACTACTGCGAATCGTGAAGATCAAGTCATGGACTTTGTGTCAAGCAACGTCAAAAAACGAAAGCTTGGTATTTATTCACTTGTTCGACCGCACGGCATGCGAAGCTACATTTTTGTTGAAGCAAAAGACAAACAAGCTGCAGAACAATCAGCAGTTGGCGTGCCATATGCTCGAGGAATTCTCCCAAAAGAAGTTGCGTACAAAGAAATCGAACACATGCTCGAACAAGTCAAACGAGATGTTGATATTCGAAAAAATGACATTGTAGAAGTAATCGCAGGACCATTCAAGCGCGAACAAGCAAAGATCAGCCGTGTAGATAAAACAAAAGAAGAAGTTGTAGTCGAACTCCTCGGCGCTGCTGTTCCAATTCCAATCACACTCAAAATGGACGCGGTAAAAGTTATTCGCAGAGAAAGCGAGCCAGAACCTACAAGTAGCAATGATTTGGAGGATCAGCTTTAAAAGCAGCTATGTTGACCTACACATATGGGAAAACCACAGAGTGTTGATTGTATGGTTGAAGGGGGAAAAGCTACTGCAGCCCCTCCACTTGGACCTGCACTTGGACCTCTTGGAGTAAACATTGGATTAGTCATTTCTGAAATTAACAAAAAAACAGTTGACTTCAAAGGAATGCAAGTACCTGTAAAAGTCACTGTTCATGACGACAAATCATTTGAAATTTCTGTTGGAACACCGCCAGTTTCTGAACTACTCAAAAAAGAAGCAGGAATTGAAAAAGGATCTGGCAATCCACTTATGGACAAAGTTGCTGACTTACGAATCGAACAAATCATAAAGGTTGCAAAAATGAAAAGAGATGCACTCCTTGGAAAAGACATGTCTGCAAAAGTAAGAGAAGTGCTTGGCAGTTGCGATAGCATGGGAATTCTTGTTGAAACACTACCTGCACGAGAAACAATTGCAAACATCAAACAAGGAATGTTCCAAGAAAAAATCAAACTCGAAAAAACAGAACTTTCAGCTGAAGAACTCCGCAAGCTTGATGAAGAAAAGAAACGCCTTGCTGCAGAAACAGAAAAGCGTAAAGCAGAATTCACAGCAATTGCAAAACAAATTATTGAAAGCCTCGCAGGATCCCCACGTGGAGCAATTAAATCAAAACTTGTTGAAGCAAAAGTACCAACAGTCATTATCGAAGAACTCTTGCCAACAGAAAGTGCCGCACCTGCTGCGGGCGCTCCTGGCGAAGCAAAGAAAGAAGAAAAGAAGAAATAAGATCCTGCAGTTCACGAAGATTCCCGAGTTCGCTCAACGGGCGAATGGGGGAATATTGGAGTGTCCAAGATTTAGAATGTGCTATACACGAAATTTCTCAAATGACAAAGTACGTGATTGGAGAAACTGAACTTCCCTTTTATCGTGCTGCATTTCTTATCCCGGTACTTTCTGATGGAAGAATCTATGTTTCTTGCAGAGCAAAAGCACCACATGAAGGATTGTATTGTATGCCTGGAGGAAAACAGCAACGAAAGGTATTGATACCGGAGGAACAACAATTGTTACGCCACGTCACAAAACCTGGAGGACATAAGGTTGTGTGTCTTGCCGATAGATTCGCAATTTCTCGCGGTCTTGAAACTGCAATGGAAACAGCAGTTCGAGAAACACACGAGGAAATACTTGGAGGTTATTTTTATTCTGATCGAATGCACCCCCGAATAACTAGAGTTTCTCACATTTTACAATTCGAGGAGTACTTTGGATCAAAACGATGGGTACTTGATGGACATATTGGACTTATTGCTGCAACGAAAGAACAACTTATTCCTGCAAGAAACGAAATATCAGAAATCAAACCACTCTCTGATGTTGACAAAACTCAATTGAACCCACTTACAGTACTCGCACTTTATGAACTACGAGAAAAACTCTTGGAAGTTGAAACATTATTCACTTGGAATGGTTTTGATAGAATCGAACTACTTCGACAAATTCCTGAATTCAAAGAACTTCCGATTCGTGCTGTTCAACTTGGCAAATATATTAACGAGGTGTATTTTGATGCGAGAATTGATATTGCAGAGCATCCAGATTCAACGTGGTCAAAATCAAGACAATTTTTCTAATAGCAAATTGCAAAAATTTACAAACTTTCTACTCGCAATTTGCTATTCTAGCGAATCTCGAAAATGTATTATCAATAACAAGATTCGCTATAAGAAAGTTTATTATACAAATACTCACCTGCTACATTCATGACAGAACGCCTTCTTTGCATTTGCGCACATAACGATGACCACGTCATTGGCGCAGGAGGAACAATTGCAAAATTTGCTGCACAAGGAGCAATTGTTAAAGTAGTATGTTTCTCATTTGGCGAATTAAGCCATCCGCATCTCAAACCAGAAGTCATAGCACACAGAAGAATTCAGGAAAGCCTAACTGCAAACAAAATTCTTGGCATGAAAGGAATTGTTTATTTAGGAGTGAAAGAAC
>JAHFPE010000057.1:0-2822 GCA_023261345.1 Candidatus Woesearchaeota archaeon | reverse complement strand
TAAAAGAACGAGATGTTTTAATTAAAAAGTTAGCGCGGTTAATTGAAGAAGAAAAGCCCACACTAGTTTTTACGCATGCATGTGATGACCCACATCCAGAGCATCGCATTGTTAATTCGATTGTTCGCGAACTTGTGCAACAAAAAATTATCTCATGCGATGCATATGAATTTCCAGTCTGGAATCTCTCCCGTCTTCGCCTGAGAAATGTGCCAAGACTCGTCATTGATATCACAGATACGTTTGATGTTAAGATTAAGAGTTTTGCTGCACACAAAAGTCAGCTCGTGACAATGTGGACGCTTCTTTGGAATGTTTATTTACGCTCTCGCCTTGCTGGTTTGAGGCGAGGTATCAGGTATGCAGAGGTGTTTTACAAAATATGAAACCTACAAAACGACTCCTCATTACAACAGATTGCTTTTTGCCAAGATGGGATGGTGTTGCACGATTTCTTTCAACTACAATTCCTTATTTAAAAAAACACTTCATTGTACGAGCACTTGTTCCAAACTTTGGAAAAACAACAAGCAATGTTTTGATTCGGAAATTTGCAGTGATGCCATTTCATTTTGGAGACATTCAATTTTCTTTTCCACATTTGATTTGTATTTGGAAAGAAGTTTCAAAACATGACGTGGTGTTCAATAACACGCTTGGACCAATAGGAATGTGCGCCATACTTTGTGCAAGAATGCAGCATAAACCAGTCATTAGTTTTGTGCACAGTATCGAGTGGGATCTTGCTGCAGAAGGATTCGGCGGAGCAAAATGGTTTGTTCGTCCACTTGTGCGTTCGCTCGCAAAATTTTTTTATCAACAATGCTCACTTCTTCTCGTACCATCAAATGAAGTTGCAAACACTCTTCGCAGAGCAAACATAACAACCCCATTCACAGTTGTAGGACTTGGAGTTGATACGCGAATGTTTATTCCGCCCAAAACCAAACGTGCAGCAAAGAAAAAACTAGGTATTGATCCAAATGCAATAGTTATTGGCTATCATGGAAGACTTGGCAGAGAAAAAGATTTGCAAACACTTGTTAGCGCATGGAAGAATTTGTGCAAGAAAACAGATTCGGCGCATCACAGTCCACTCTTACTTATCGTCGGAGCACAAATAGATGAAACTATTCCCAAAGAACGTTCAGTACTTACTCCTGGAAGCGTCAATAACGTTGTTCCATACGTTCAAGCAATGGACATATTTGTTCTGTGTTCACTCACTGAAACAACTAGTCTTGCAACACTTGAAGCAATGGCTTGTGAAGTTCCAGTTGTGGTAACTCCAGTAGGAAAAATAAAAGAGTACATCAAAGACGGACAGAATGGTTTGCTATTTGAGTCAAAAAATGCGGATGTGCTCACCGCGAAGTTATGGGAATTAATACATGAACCTGAATCGCGAGAGTTACTAGGAAAAAATGGACGTGCAACTGTGCTCAGGTCATATCGTTCTGTCGTTCAGTATAAAGAACTTGTTAACGCGATAAAAAAGACTAAATGAAGCACCCAATCACCGCAAGCGGAAGGGTATTCTCAACAAATTACATTTTTCTGAAATGAGGAAGATTAAACAGGAAGTCGCGTTGCTTCAAGCAATTCAATTGCAATATTCTCAATATTTCCTTTTCTTTTGGCTATCTTTCGCAATTGTGCAAGTCTACTGCCTAAAACTCCTTTTTCATTTAGATAGTCGATAGATTCTTCGGTCAAATCTGCAATATTTACTTCTGAATGTATTCCCTTTGCAGCTAATTCAGTTCTAATTCGTTCAAGAATCAGATATTTTACTGCAATCTTTTCTTCTCTGTAATTTGGGCCACTTGCGATACCCCAAAATTTCATGCCTTCCTTAAGAATGTGTGCTTTGAGTGCCAGGTCCTCTGTAGGAAATCCCGAAGCATAAGAACATGTGACTGCATCAATAGTTCGCCTATCTTTTGCCAAACCGTATTCCACTAGCAACCCTCGAACGTAGTTAGGAGTTACTTCTCCATACAGTTTATCTAAAAGGCATTTTGGAACATTACTTTGCACATCTAATGATATTGATTCGGACATATGATTTCTCGATGCGTGCATATTTATAAATCTTTCAATCACTTCAGCTGCTTTTCGTTTTGAATACCAACATTTATTATGTTCAATTCTTTTTACTTTTTTATGCGAAGGTTGAACAGCTTCTTTTTGCTTTTCGTGTTGAGTGTACTTGTGATGAGCATTTCAGTTTCTGCACTTGAACTTCCTATCGGTTTACAACGTGGATTTGCTCAAGAAAAAGAACTTGCTCTTGGAATTACTGCTCTTGCTGCATTTGTCGCAGGAGTTATTTCATTCACTTCTCCATGCGGTCTTGTAGTCTTTCCCACATTTTTTGCTGCGCTGTTTCGTTCAAAGCAAAAGACGCTTGTGATGAGCGCAATATTCTCTCTTGGACTTGTTGTTTCGTTTGCGATCCTTGGACTGATTACTGGACTTGCGGGGAGCGCATTTACTGAATGGAAGGCACAACTTAGTGTTGGTTCTGGAATCATACTAATTATTTTAGGAATTTTATTCGCACTAAATTATTCATTTCCTTTTCCGCGGTTTTCATCTTCTCACTCGCTCGAGCGTACACGTATAGTTGATGTCTTCTTGCTTGGCATGTTTTTTGGAATCGGCTGGACCCCTTGCAGTGGCGCTGTTCTTGCGGGAATCTTATTCGTCGGACTAAATGTGAGCGTTCTGCAAAGCGTCATTTTGTTTTCGTCATTTGCAGTTGGAGTTGTTGTTCCTCTTCTCGTTCTTGCATACGCAGCAGAACGTTGGAATTTTCG
>JAHFPE010000056.1 GCA_023261345.1 Candidatus Woesearchaeota archaeon | reverse complement strand
GAACCTGCAGAAATACAAACGAGGTTACTTCCTTTCGACTCGCGAAGAAGACCGTTTGCAGTCTTACGATCTTTTGCACAAACAAATAATTCCATCTCTTTATCAGAAGTTTTTCCTCCAAGAACACCAGCAAGAGCGAGCGCACGGTCAATTGCATGACCTGAATACAGTGCAACCTTTTGCAGCAAAAAACCAAATCCTCGCACGCCAAAACCCACTCTATATGGCGCGACAAGAGAAGCAAGAAAAATATTTCGTGGATCTCCATGAAAATCAACAGCAAGATCGAACTTTTCGTTTCTTAACTTTTTTATCATTGCCCAAATACCTATCGAAGAATCACTTGAAGAATTACTCAACCACGGCGCGTTCCACTTAATTACATGATCAACATTTGTGTTCGCTTGAACTACAGGAGCAGTAAATTCACGAATTAACAAATGAATTTCTGCATCAGGAAACAGTTCACGAAACGAACGAAATGCAGGCGTGCTTAAGAGAACATCACCAATATGCTCAAGACGAATCAGCAAAATCTTTTTTGGACTGTCTAAAGATCTTTTTTTTAACCAAAAGAACAACGATCCAACTGAATCAATAATAAACAACAATGGACGATAATACCACGCTACTTCATACTGCATACGCGCACCTCTTTTCTGTTCAAGCGTGACATTTATTTTATTCCTTTATTCTGTTTTTCTATTTAACTTTTTGTATGGTACACTATCGCGCCAGCGTCAGGTGTTGTAGCAAACAAATGATGCGTTGGATCTGCAGTATCGCCCCAACGTGCTGCTGATAGATCAACACTTGCCACTTTTGTAAAACCTCGTTCGAACATCTCTTTATTTCTTTCATCATCTGGAGTTAGCACAATCCAATCAAATGTTCTTGTTTTATAATTGTTTGCGTATGTACTAACGTTCAATCGAGCATAATACGCAAGAGCAGCAGGATCTCCAGCACCAACGAACATGTTTCCAACCAAATTTCCATATTGCGCTCCAACTTTGCAAGAGGTACACACCGTTATACCTCCGTCTTCTTTTTCTAGTACATCAAGAATACCCCGCGTTACTGAACGAACGGGCACAAACATCTCTTGAATGTATTCTACAAACAAGAACCGCAGCTGCAAGGTTTTTTCTATAAATTGAGCACGTTCCTCTTTTGAAGTATCCCGAATATCAGACTCACTCAAGTGCAATGCAATTGACTTCAACGGTAGAAGAGGGACTACTGAGATTGCATTTGTTAAAAGTAAAAGAGAAATAAGAACTGCTGCTGTAATCTTCGACTTGTTCATTACCTTCTCAAGAACTGCTCCGGATAAGATACTGCAAATTGGTAAGACCCCATAAAAATATCGCAGTGGCGCACCAGTGTATGAATTCAAACTGTTTATGAAGATTGTTCCAGCGACGACAAAAAGCAAAAGCCACAGTCCTTTTTCTTTTTTTATCAAGAATGGTATACAAACTAAGATCACGAGCGGAATCAACCAGATCAAAACTTGATATATGCCAATCATTCCAAATAGGAGCGTACTAGAAATTCCATTGAGTACCGTTACTTTTGCATACTGCTTTGTGAGAATAAACCAGGGAAGAGTTAAGAGGATGATACCTAACGTTGGTAAGACAAATCTCTGCCACTTAATTCTCTCAACGAACAATATGTAGCCATACAACCCAAGCATCATTCCCAAAAATGTCAACCATTGACTATGAAACACAATACTTGCAGCAATTGTGAAATGCGCTCCAGCATGTTGTTCGTTCTTGAGCAAACGCATAAAACCAAGAACAGAAAACGGAACTGCAAACAATACAAGACCATAATAGTTTACGTTGCGAAGAGCAAGCAAAAAAACAACTGAAAACCCAGTCAATAATGATGCAATAATTCCAGTTCGCTCATTTACTAACCTGTTTGCAAGAAGAAACGTCACGAGAATACCTAATATCCCAATAAGAACAAACGGCAATCTCGTCCAACCTTGGGCGAATGGTCCAAAAATTGCGATAGGAACTGCAGCAATATAACTTACAAGCCACGGATGCAACGAATACAATTCATTTCCATTAATATTTACAGCATACGGAACAGTTGGACTATATGAAATTCCTGTACTATCTTCAAATTCATACACAACCTCACGCTGTTTAACAACATCATCAACAACAGGAATTCCATGAATAAGAATACTCCTTCCAAGATTAACCAAATGAACTTCATCAGCCCAAAAAATTCGCTCACCAATTCCAGAAATTGCAAGAAGGCCTGACAAAAAAATAATCAACAAAACACTGAATGGAATTCTTCTGAACCAGTCTTTCCAAGTTGCAATCGCACTTTTCTTCATTCATCGAACCTCAGTTACCTTTTCTTTCCATTGATGTACACAGAAAAACCAAGATGCAATAGACTTACGAATTGTTCTACAAACTTCCAACCAGGAATCTTATCAGTCCAAGCACTTGTTCGTGGACTTCGAAGCAAAATCGTCTTTCCACCAGTTACGATTAGACCTGCAGCAGTTGCATCCTTTCGCATACCACCAAACGTTAATGCAGGCTCACGAAAATGAATTTGAACAGCAAGAGTGAGAGGATTGTACTTATTTGGCTCACAAAACGCAAACCATCCACCTGGTTTAAGCACACGAAATACCTCACGAAATGCAAGTGCCCTATCTGGTACATGATGCAAAATACTCACACCAAATACACCATCAAAACTAGCATCATGAAACGGAAGCTTACATGCATCTGCCACAAGAACCTTTGCTTTTGGAATCAACGTTTGCGCCTGAGAACACATTGATCCATCAAGATCTGTTGCAATCACGTGCTCAAAATCATTCACCAAAAACCTTGTGTAAATACCAGTTCCACAACCAATTTCAAGAATTTTAGAATTGCTAACCTTGGAAATACATTGCATCATCAATCGATACTTCTCAGAATGAAACGAACTATCTGGCATCCTAAACTTTTCATATGTCGCAGGATCTTCAGGATCATACGTAATATGAGTAACACGAGCCATACTCTTTAAGAGAAAAAGCTTTGACTTAAAAAGGTTGTTAAGATTCTAGAGTTTATAATTCGCTAGTTCCTTGGTAGCATCATTTTAGATTTTAACAAAACATCCTCAAGAGTTACTCGTAAAATATTATTGCAAACTTCTGGACTTCGATAAACACCATATGTTTCTTCTTTTTCACAATCAATTTCATGCCACACCCATTCGTGTTGTTCTCCTAAAGGTGCTTTTCTTCTTGGATCAGTAGGACCAAAAATGCTTAATGTAGCAGTACCTTGGGAGGAGGCCATATGCATGGGACCTGCATCATTACAAATCACAAGCTTACACAAACTAAGAAGACTGGCAGTTTGAGAAATGGTTGATCTTCCTACAGAATTGGCACGACAATACTGTGTAAGATCCTTTGCAAGTTCAACATCTCCAGGACCTCCAACAAGAAGAAGATCATAATCTTCAAATAATTCTTTTGCAACAGCAACAAAACGATTCATTGGCCATCTTCTGCTTGCCATATCTTGACCTGCATTTTTTGCACCACCCGGCACAATCGCAATAGTTCTTGAACTTTTCAATTTGTGAATTGCAAAAAAGTCTTCTGCCCATTTCTTATCTGCTTTTGAAACATTAAACTCAAGCTGTGGATGCCGCACTGGTTTTGCACCAAGTACGTACGCAAGCTGCAAATAATACTCAACTTCATGGAGCACTTTGCCATACGGAATTCTACTCGTAAATCCAAAACCCTCACCGAATCTATCAAAGCCAATACGATCTTTAATACCAGTCCAAATACTTAACAAACTCATACCCCAATGCTTATCAAGCATAATGATTACATCATACTTTCGAAGCGAAATTAACTGCGCAAGAGAGCGAAGCGCAAATAAACCACCTAAATTCTGTTTGTAAAAAGGATGCTCATCAAACTCCACAACCTCAGTAACATCAGGATTATTAAGTAGAATCTCCTTTGAATTTTTTCCAATCCAATAATCAATTCTTGCAAGAGGAAATCTCCTACGCAATGCAGCGAGCATAGGCGTAGTCATAAGTGTGTCGCCTAATGCACCAATTTTGAATATACAGATACGATGTATTAGTGTGGGATCAGGAATACGCCTACGCACTGGAAAAAATACCTGTCCAAAAAAAACAGCAAGTTTTGTGAGTAGCATAGTTTGAATTTTCAACATTATTTTTTGGATCGCTCAATAATATTTGTTGTTGACCTGCCTTCAGCTAACGGAATTATTTTTATTTCACCACCATATTTTTCAACTGTAGGAGTTTCTGGCAGTTTTTCTTTGGTGTAATCCCCACCTTTCACATGCACATGTGGTTGAAGAAGTTCGAGAAGAGCAAGAGGAGTATCTTCAGGGAAAATAGTCACGTAATCAACTGCACTTAGTGATGCAAGAACTTCCGCACGATCAAGTTCACCAATAATAGGACGAGAAGGTCCCTTTAATTTCCGGACACTCTCATCACTATTCAAACCAACAATAAGAACATCACCAAACTTTTTTGCTTCAGCGAGCAACCTTGCATGTCCAACGTGCAAAATGTCAAAACAGCCATTGGTGAAGACAATACGCTTGCACTTTTGCTTATAGTCTGCAACTATGCGATTCAAGTCCTCACGAGACTTTATTTTTTTTTCACCGAATTCAATAGCAGAAATAAGCTCTACCGCACTCACTGTTGCAGTGCCAATCTTTCCAACTTTTACACCCGCAGCATGGTTTGCAAGCATTGCCGCTTCAGTAATATCTGCACCACTCGCAATTGCAAGAGCAAGTGTGGCAAGAACTGTATCTCCAGCACCAGTTACGTCATATACTTCTTTACCTTGCGTTGGAAGATGAGTTACCTTTCCTTCTGTTGTGAATACAGACATTCCATCTTTTCCACGAGATAAAACAATGTTTGCATGTTCATTTGTTGAGAGAAGAAGTCCCGCAGCAGTTACTTCTTGTTCAGTTAGACATTTTTTTTTAACTAATTCCTGTGCTTCAACCAGATTTGGTTTAAGAAGATGTGCGCCAGTGTAATATTGCCAATGTGCAGGTTTTGGGTCAATACAAACTTTTTTTCCAGTAGCGATTGCCTTTTGTACTATTTCTCTTGTTATTGTTCCTTTAGCATAATCTGAAATAATAATTATGTCAACTGCGGATGCATACTGCTGGATTGCAGAACTAATGCGTTCGTTCATCTCGGGAAATTCACGTTCGTGATCCAAACGAAGAAGCTGCATTCCTTGCGCCATAATACGAATCTTTTGTATTGTCGGATGTGTCGTAAGAACTATTAATTCATGCTGGATTTTTTGTTCATTTAACAATTTTTCAACAATAGTTCGTCCGTTATCATTTCCAACTATTCCTATAAGAATTGTTTTTGCGCCAAGAGCTGCAACATTACTTGCTGTGTTTCCCGCACCACCAAGAACGAACGTTTCCTTCTTATTGTGAACAACAGGAACTGGAGCTTCAGGACTCACTCTGGAAACTTCACCCCAATTGTACTTATCAAGCATAATATCGCCAAGTACAAGTACTGTTTTGTTTGCGAATTGTTCAATAATATTTCTCATCCATACCCCTCAAACTAATCCTGTTTACTATAAAATACTACAAAAAGAAGCAGTCTTGCGCTTTTAAATCTGGTGGATGAGAACTTCATAACTAAAACAACATGAATTTTTCGCTCGTTATTCTTTCAACTATGTGATATTTCTCCCTTTAAAACTGCAGCGTCAATAAGTCCACACCATGCATGAATAATTGTCGTGTGCACTTCCTGAATTCTTGCAGTGACGTTGCTTGGAACAATGATATCAACAGTTGCCATGCCTTTTATTTTTCCTCCATCTTTTCCAAGCAAGCAAA
>JAHFPE010000055.1 GCA_023261345.1 Candidatus Woesearchaeota archaeon | reverse complement strand
TGCATCTAGCATCTGTGAATGTTGTCTTCAAATGAAAACCTACACAAAAACTGGCCATGACTAACAAAAAAAAATAACGTCATGCGCAGTTTCCAACTATACATCTAGTGGGGCACCACTCCGTTGCTATTTACAGAAATAAGCAGGGTAAGTTAATTGCATCAAAAAAAGAGCTCTGTGCTTAAGCAATGAGCCCGGCCAGGATCGAACTGGCGACCTTCTCCCTGTGAAGGAGACGTCATACCGCTAGACCACGGGCTCAGTACAAAAACAAAAATAAAGAACGCTTCATAAAGCTTTTGCACAAATGCATGTTGATAAAAATAAAGAAAAGTGAAAGAATATTCTCGATATTACTAAGATCTGAAGCAAATAAACGTCACACCAAGAAGTATTTAAACGTATGCCTTTTCTCTTTATCTATGAATGCCGTATTTGCAACAAAAAACTCCAAACATCTTATCACACCTACCGGAGTTCTTGAAACAACATATTTTCCAGACGGAGAAATAAGCGTCCATGTTGAGAATCCCTCTGAACACGCAATTCTCGTGAGTAGCACCGGACCTAAACCAGAACACTTTTTAGAAACCGCATTCTGCCTTGATGCGCTAAAACGTGCTGGCACAAACGTCACTCTGGTAATTCCATATTGTGGATTTGCAAGGCAAGATAAGTATGAACATGGAAAACCCTTGAGTATTGCAGTTGCAGCAAAACTTCTTTCACAAGCAGATAAGACCATCATAATAGACATGCACAGTGAACGAGCACGAGAATTCTGGAAGTACGAAAATATACTTCCACTTGACGTATTTATGCCGTACCTTCCAAGAGATGCCATTGTAGTTGCACCAGACCACGGTGCTGAGAAACGAGCAAAGTCACTTGCAGCGCTTCTTGGCACTAGATGGGAACACTTGCATAAAGAACGAAATGGAAATGACGTTCGGGTCAGCGGAAAAGTTTCTGAAATTGAAGGAAAAACTGTCATTCTTTCTGATGATATTCTTGCAACAGGAAACACACTTGATGCTGCAGCAAAATCACTTAAAGAACAAGGAGCAACAAAAGTTATAGCTTGCATCACCCACTGTCTTTTTTGCAGAACAACACCACTTCAATATGTCGATGAGCTACTTACAACAGATATCATCACAACGACTAAACCGCTTGGAAACGTTAAGATCCTAAAGATGAAGGAATGGTTTGAAAATCTTTTGATGAAAAAGAATTAATGATAAAAAAATGAAAAACTCTTACTAACTTCTCTTTACTTCAATTATCAACGTAGAATAAAAAGAAGAAAAAACTTCTCCACAACTAGCAAAACGTATGTTATACGGGGGGAAGTGACCCCCGCAAAACCCCCCTCACCACTACGACGACTCTCTCAACGGCGCTCACGCACAACGACGTTCACTACACGAAGAAATTCAGATAAAAAAAATACGAGGATGAGATTCAGTATATTGACTGTGATCGAACATTTTTTCTTTTTGCTCAACTTTTTCTTTTTTTTCGAAAAAAGAATAAGTTGCATAATTACATTTCTGCCATTTGTAATTATAAAGAATCCCGCCCAAAAGTTGCTTCAATACATGTTCATGTCAAGTAATAGCAAGAAATATTTTCAGAAAAGCGGCAAGGTACTTTTCTACAGCGTTCTTGTTATTGTTCCGCACGCAGATACACGTAATTAATTGCTGTCCATGCGTCAGGTGTTCCTGTGTGTGAGTCAACAAACAGGTCAATTCTTACTGGTGTTTCTCCTCTATTTAGTAACATCCACACCTGTGTTTTTGGTCTGAATTCGTCACATTCTGTTGCGCTAGGGCACTGTGTATTGCCAATGTGTCCAGGCACTCCATTTAGGCCTCTTGCAACAGCTCCCCCAGTATCTCCACAAGGTCTATTCTCAAACGTTTTGTTAGTGCCAATAACTAATCCCCCACAATCATCAAGAAGAATTTGTTCAACAGTTGCAGTAATTGGAACTCCTGGAATTGTAATGATTCCTGAGAAGCTTCCGGTTGTTCCAAGTAATCCAGTTGTTCCAGATTTTGGAAAAGCTGAAGTTATATTAAGTATTTGGTAATCTACAAGATGCCCATCACTTGCTCTAATTGCAATAGGAAAACGCTGAAATGACTGGTTCCATCTTGATCCTGAATCAATATCCTCAGAAGTTACAACATAGTGCTCACCCTTATTTCTTCCGCCTACCCAAAGTTGGAAATGCACACCGTCGCTATCAGGGTCTGAGGCGTTCAGTAGAAGAGCTGGCGGATTATGAACAAGAGGATTTGGAAAATCTTTGCACGCATTATCCAACATAAGCCACGAATTGTTTTCTATTCTAATCGTACTTTCTGGACAGAAAGAAAACTGATCAAGTAATGTTTGATTAATCTGCCAAAGTGCAGGCGGCCGGTTGTGCCTTGCGAATCTTAAGGAATAAGGCGTGTTCTTTAATTGTGATTGCGCATCAGTTATTGAAATTATGTCATCACCCTCACGATCTTGTCTTGTTGCCATCAAATTTTCGTCATTGTGATTTGTTACATCAAAAAGCAAATCCTTACTATCATTTCCTAACAGACCCACTGCTCGTTCGTATATTGTTCGCAGTCGAACTGGATATTTTACGCTTATCGGAGTATTCATTGTGAGCACGCCATTAGGTGTTGATAGTTTGAGCTGCCAATGAAGAATGCTTGTTGTGTCTTGCTCTGCAAATCTTACTTGCACGCTTGGCCTTTCTTGTTCAATTACACTTATTTTTTGCGAATTGAGAGTCTGCCAAACAGCGCACGTGTGCATGTATGATTCAATGAATCGTTCAAGCTGATCTTGTAACGAGCTAGGTTCATTCTCAAGTTGAGGAATGACTAATGAATCACAACTGCAAGAAAAATTAGTTTTTTCATTCACAAAAGGAAAATGTTCAAACGGATACTCTGGAATTTCGGGTAAAAGATTCATGAGTTTCTTCTCGATTGTCGAATTGAATGCTTGACCTGGAAGCTTATTCCAATACTTAACTCTTGCTTGTTGCTTGGGAGCTATTGGAAGTACATCTAGCGCATCTAAAAGAACGTCGACGCCAATAACACCTTCATTTGCAGTCCCTCCTTGCATTTGATAAATTGCGCCCTGGCTTGCGAGAATGCGTAACGCAGTCACCGTACCATCTGAAAGACAAGAAGAAAGCAATTGTTGCACTGGATTACCAATTGCAAGTTGCGAAGAGGAGGAGTTTTTGGATTGAGGAATAAGAAATACAAAACCCAATATGAGAAGCATCAATATTCCAAGAATCATAAAAATCGTGAGTTGCGCACGCATGACAGGAGAGGCACTATTGAGATATAAAAGTATGATTGTTTTTACAGAAGTTCTAATTTCGAAATCGCACTAGGGGAAAATTCTATTTATATTCATTATTTATCTTGCGATCGAACACTGCTCGTTAACTTCAGCAACTTCACTGTTAATGTGTGCGGAGTTTCTTCAAGATATGTTCTTGCGCTGCGAATTCCAATATCTTTAGGAGTAACCTCAGTTACAACATATTTTCCATCAGGCCCATCAACAAACATTCCTGCAAGAGGTGTTCTTCTGACGAGAAACTGATCATCATTGACTGCAAGAATCTCAGTTAAACCCAGATACGTTTGAAACTTCTGCCCTAATGCTGGCTCTTGCTTAAGCGTAATTGCTCCACCAACTGTATCAGTAACTTTAAACTTCCAAGGAGTATCTGGAAAATCGTATTCTTCATTTGCCTTCACCTTTGCTGTTAGCTTAACCGCAGTGTTATTCATTGAAACAACACTAAATACCCACGGTCTGAAGTTTAGGTTCTGAACTTCATTATTTACAATGGTCTTGCCAAACAATGAATCAAACTCTTCGCGTGCCATTGTTGTGTGGAGTGGAGAAGAAAGGAGACGCCCGACCCACTTCTCGCGCTCAACACGTTTTGTTGCAGGAAGAACAGTAGGAACAACTTGAATAGACTTTTCCTCCCCCTCGTGCATACCCAGAACATAATCCTCCATAGGATACGGCTCGTATCGAGATACGAAAAAAACATCACCCAAAATAAACCCAGTACTATTTTCAACAAAGGTAGTAATACCATTTTCTTTTGCAAGAACTGGATTTGTTGTTGCATAAACCTTATTATCTGCAGTAATCGTATACGAAATCTCAGCAAGATCGCCCTTTACTGCACCAGGAAGTGCACATGCAATTACAGAAAGAACTATCAATACCAACACCCCCATGATTATCAGGTGGTTGTGTTTCATTTAACCAATCGTTCGCCGCACATCATCAACAGATACGCTGCCAACCCCTCCGATTTTTGCAATTGTTGCCTCAAGAGGATCAGTACTTCCTTTTGATTCGGGCATGACAAAAAAAAGTTTGAGCGCTTGAATACCAAAACCAACAGGTTCAATTTGCACCCTGCCAACTTCACCGCCAAATGCAGCAATATCCTTTGTTGCTGATTCCTGCAACATCGTAAGGTCAACTTCAGGTCCTTCTGGCATAATACGAAGAGTTACAACTACATCCGCCATGATCAAATCACCTCAACTAGTTCGGTCCTTCAAAGCCACAGCCTGGACAATGAAATTTTGCAGCAATAGTTCTACACTGTTTACATCGAACAATATCATACTTACCACAGCTTGGACACTTGAAGGCAACATTACCCTGCAAGTTCATAATTGAAGTTTTACACGTACTACATTTCGTCATGCATAATTGCGGTAGGAATGTGTTTAAAAAGGTTATGAAAGATTGCGCTAATCTCACCAAACCTTTTTATAAGAATCTCATGTGATATGAGGAATGCAAGAACAAATCTACCAACTCATTGAACAAAACGAGATCACATGGAAGTCATTACTTCTTGATCTTGTACGCAATGAACACATGGACCCTTGGGATGTGAATATTAGTTTACTCACGCAAAAATACATTCAAAAAGCAAGCGAACTCAAACAAGCAGACTTGATCTTTAGCGGAAAAGTATTACTTGCAGCAGCATTACTTCTCAAACTCAAAAGCAAGCGACTGCTAAGTGAAGACTTGGATGAATTTGACAGACTTCTTGCTGGACCAACTGAAGAACAATTTGCTGACTCACTTGAAGCAGAACTTTTAGCTGGAGAAGAGCAGGGACTTAGAGCAGAAATTCCAGAACTGCACCCAAGCGTACCACTTCCACGCCAAAGAAAAGTATCAGTTCTTGATCTAGTACGCGCACTTGAAAAAGCACTTGAAGTTCGGCACCGCAGGATCCTTCGATTGGCACCACCCGCACCTATTGCAGCACCAGAGAGAAAATTCGACGTGACTGCAGCAATCACTGAATTACATTTACGAATCACTTCATTATTTGGAAGTCATGGGAAATTGCAATTTTCTGACTTACTCCGTGGAGGAAAACAAGACCTGATTTACACAATCATTCCATTACTGCATTTAGCAAATCAACGAAACGTTGACCTTTACCAAGAAATTCCCTTCGGAGAAATAGGCATTACACCAGTACATGGAGGAATAGTTGAACATGGCAAAGAATGATGAAGAACAAAAGAAAGAATTAGAACAACAATATCTTGCAATGCAAATGCTTGAACACCAAATGAAGCAATTACAAGAACAAATCGCTGCAATAGAACAGCAAATGTCACAACTCGATCAAGTTGCAATTGGACTTGATGAATTATGGAGTGTGAAAGACGGAACAGAAATGTATGTGCCATTTGCAAACGGCATATTCATAAAAGCAGAAATCAAAGATTCAACTGACGTACTCGTTGGAGTTGGAAGCAATACAGTTGTTAAAAAATCAATTCCCGACGCAAGAAATGTTGTGAGTGATCAAGTTGCAGAATTACGACAACTTGGCAATCAACTTGCAGATCAATTCACAAAAATGAATGC
>JAHFPE010000054.1 GCA_023261345.1 Candidatus Woesearchaeota archaeon | reverse complement strand
ACAACTAAAACCAAACGTTCCAGCTTGTTCTGGAGTGAAAGTAACAGACGGATTTGATGACGTAAACGTTGTTTGAACACCAAGTTCAGGAATCTTAAGCGAACGAAAACATCCTTGCAAACGATTCATGTCCCCACGAATAGTAACAGGCGCACCTTTCTTCACACGAATTTCTTCAGGGGCATAATTAAATTTACCCCAACTCAACACAACCTCTTGCCCGGCTACAGATGCTCCAACAATCGAAGAACTTGGTGGAACAATGGTAGCTCCCCCAGAACTAAAAAGCATCGCATTCACAAAATACGCAAAAACGATTAACACAAGTACCCCTGCAACCACCTTTATCACTGAATTCTTGTTCATTTCCACAAACCCCCCGCAACACCAGTCTTCGGACCATACACAATAAGCAGAGTCAATGCTGCAGCAATAATAATGCAGATGCACACAAACTCCCAACATCCTTCAATCGTGTTGCTTCTTGATTTCTTTTTTGCAATTTCTTCATACACCATAAGAGAAAGTCCTGCTATAATTGCAACATTCGCAAGCATAAAGAAAGGCATAAACCACAAAATGTGATCAAGAGAAAACATTGCACCAATCATACCCCCCATAGTCCCACCCATTACTCCTGCCATCATGCCTTCCATAACACCCATAATGCCACAGCAATTACCCGCGTTCGCACCGACCAGAATGCCAAGAATCATTCCTGCTAATGCGCCAACAACAAGACCATTTGTCGCACCAATAATTGTACCAAGCATCATTCCTGTTTGCATACCAAGAGTCATTCCAATCATCATACCCACGAGACATGGAAGTTTACGCGGTTGCATGAAGAGATGACGGAGCGCGGTTAGAATGCTAATAACAGCAATATCAAGATACACAAACCACACGAATAAACCACTTCTTTCAAACAAGAAACTTCTGAGTGCCATTCCATGAAGGATTACTGAAACTACAAATGCGAGAGCAGCATGCTTAAGAAGTGCGTATTCAACAGCATATTTCGCATTTCCCTTCAAGAAATCTTTGATGCGAGAACTAACTGACATGCAATCATGACCACAGGATTCACCATCTGCTTCTTCGGACTCTTGTGCGAGTACTGCTGCGTTCGCACGAACTTCATCATCAACTGAAATTATTTGCGGTGTCATTGCAACCTCGCACAATGCGCACTCATGTGCTTATGCATAAGCCGAAGTAACGGACGAATAGTAGTATTGTTCAGTGCGTAGGTTCTTGTTCTTCCTTTCTGAGAACAACTTACAAAACCACATAGTTCAAGATGAGAAAGATTATGGGAAAGAGTAGTCTGATTACACTTAAGAATTCTACACATTTCTGAAACATTTTTTTTGCCCTTTCGCAACACCTCAATCACATCAATACGCTGTTGATTCGCAAGAGTGCCAAAAAAACGCTTGTACGGATGTCGCAACGCTTGCTTCATTCTAACCCTCCATGTGCGATTAATACCATGTTTTACAGATAGTGTAGCAGTATTATATAAATGTTACGATAAACATTTCTATATTTCTTAAGAACGAAACTTCTCAACAAGAGAGCGTGCTGGTAACACAAAAGAATACTCCATATTTGTACTGGAACTCACAACGCGCCTGCCTTCAATGAAGATCAGCTTTCTTTTAAATCCTGCAGCGTCGTCCCTTAATTCATGTACCCCTTTCGTGCCAATTTCATCCAACAATAACCTGTACAAAGAATCTGACGCTGCTGCTGAAACAAACGGACCACCTTCTCTCCCTGTCAATATACGCAATTCTCCCGCATACCACTCAGAAGCATCAGATTTGGAACAGGAATATTCAAACCCATCATTAAATGCCCGAATTAAATCCCCAGAAACATCAAACGCATTTTCAATCCTTCGTGAACGAATCGGAAAACCATACTGCCCCAAACGAGAAAGATATAATGCAACAGTGGGAAATTGCAATTCAGGCATAATCAACTTTATTTCAAAGATATTCTTAAAGGTTGCGAGACTTTTCGACTACAAAACGATGTACATCGAAGCAATCATGACTTGAGATTACGGATTACTTCATCTATCAAAACCGTAATCATGCAAACTTTTATTAAAAGAAAAGTTTGATCAAAAGAAAAACTACGCTTCAACAGTTTGCGAACATATTGCAGTTCACTTTAACATGTTAAAACATTCCGTTTTCTAAGTGGAATTTCTATTCAGCCAAAACAAGATTTTTCAAATGAACTGAGGAGAGTGATTGTGCGGGAATGCGTTTGCTTGCATCAAGAAGTTCTATTCCCAATAGATTTCCTTCTTTATCAATATCTAGAATGGTCGAATCATCAATAATTTTGTTCTTTGCGAACTGTCCTTTACGAAAAACATTATACAGTGCATCTGCCTTTTTATCGTAGTTTAATTCCATATTATACCCAATAGACAGTAATGACTTTTATGATGTTTTCTTTTTGTACTGTAACAACCTCGATTGTTCCACGCGATAAATGTTTGATAAAAATGTAATTGTTTTCTCGATTGATCTGAGAAGATAATGGAGTCTAACAACTCTTCTACAGAGACCCCTCGTGACCTCATGCGTTCTCGTGCATGAAGAGTAATGTCAATCTGCATGCCTGCTAAGCCAGTGCCTGCTTAATAAGTGTTTCTTGAGATTATCCGGTAAATTTCCGGTGTTGAACATAATCAACAACCCAATCACAGCAGAGCTGTAGGGTATGTTGATAGGCGTGAACGAACTATCGTGATTGGGTTGTTGAAGCCTCGAATTTGCACGCGCCATCGCAGCAGAGCTGAGGGGTATTAACCCAAATTCGAGCAATAAAAATCTTTTCCGCGTTATCGTAACCCACACGCTTCTTGCAATTGCGCTCTGCACTCATCCCCAGCAGCACGCTGGACATCTTTTAAGTTGCCACCATACTCTTTACACTTCTGCTTACATGGCGCGCTACAATCCCCATTTGCCATTGCACCAACGTCAACAAAATTTTCTTTGTCCTTACACACTGTGCATTCGCCAGTAAACTTTCCATCCTTTCCTTTTTTTACGATTCCTTCAAAACTACCTTGACCAACAACGCCTTTACGTTTGCCAAATTCATTCACACTACCCCCACTTTTTTCTGCATTTTCTGCAGTTGGGCAACCGTACACAAACGTCTTTGAACACGACGGACCGCAGGCACAAGTACAAGTCTTTCTCACAGGTTTGCCTGGTGTTACAGGTTTTACTTTTTTCAAGAACTCAGCAGGTATGATGGTTCTAAACGAAGAAGGAATTGTCCCATCTTTGATGAGTTGCGAAACATCAGTATTTCCTTTTAAATAATCATCAATCCAAGAATTCAACTTTTCTTCAGATGCAGTAGTTCCAAGCAAGCGCTTCCCAACGCCAATATTTCTGCTGTACTTCGTTTTGAGCTGCTCACGCCTACTAACGAGTTGGGATGCGTCCTTTTCTTCATTCCTATCAACCCAAGATTGTAGCGGAGTTTCATACGTGTCACTCGCAGTATTCTCTCCAGAATTCGGACATGAACCAACAGTGCCAGGAGTAATCGAAATTTGTGTTTTGCCTGCGCCAGCGTTCTGAAATGATGGACGCTGCGTAAATGAAGCAAGAGGAGGACTTGTTATAATACTCGTATGTACGCTTCCTCGCAACACTGGCGCGTACGTTATCATCTGAGTAACAGAAAGACCAAATGACGTGCCATCATCTTCAAACCTGCCGCTAGGAGTATCAACTGCAAAATGTGTAATTCCCACAGGCGAAATTGTATGCCATACATCACCCTGAGATTGTTCAAGCCAAACAGAGCCGCCTTCTAAATCAGAAATGCCCTGAATATGAACTTCTGCATTTTCATCAAGACGACTCGTTGTATCTGCAAAAAATGTAATCACCGCACTACCATTAGGTCCAGTTCGAACAGACCAACCTTCAATTAATTCCTCGCCATCAACACCCAAACGCCAACCAGAACCAGCATTCACTTCAACAGGCATTTTTATTACTGAAAGCTGAACATTGGGAGTGCCCGCAAGATATGGCCAAAAAAAGTACAGAACCCCTCCAATTACGATTAGCACAATACAGAGAAGAACACTCAAGAGGATTTTCCCACGCATAGATCACCAGAAATTTAAGAGGTATATATGGATTACTGTTTACGAGACAACTCACGATACCCCTCTTTTTTCAACTAGCACCTGCGAATGTTGCCTCTTCTGAACTATCTTTGCGAAAACGCCGCGTGACTAACATAAACAAAGAACGTCACGCGGCGTTTTTCTAGTATCAATTTCTAACAAGGCACTATTCGGAGCTGCTAGATGCAAGTTTCGTAAAAAGAGTTGGCAATCAAAGATTAATAAATCTGCATGAACTTATGACGACAATGGTAGAAATTAATATAGAAGGATTTGCACGCAAGCTTATTGAGTATCATCACAAACCAGATGATTCCTATGAGAACTCAATGGCTATTGTTGAAGCTATGCGAGCCACCCCCCTCGTACCTTTCAAAGACAATCCTTGCCTTCGTTTGGGACATAACTCTGCACTCGTTCTCAAACTACTAGATCGCGCCTATACGTTAGCATCGAGCAAGCAGGACTTCTCAGAATTCAGCAGGCGAGCAGGAGACGCAATACAGAAGTTTGCAGCACCATTTCCGAACGAAGACAATTTGGCATACCCTCATTTTCTTCTCCACGGACTTGAACAACCAACAGTTGAGGACATCATTTCAAAAATCGAACATAACGGAAGAATTATGCACGAAACAATTCCTCTAAGACCTACCTTTGGATTTGAAAAACCAATGGATCTTGAACGAGGACTATTTGCAAAATTAACGTGGGGAGATACTGATGACTATTTTGGAATCTCACTTCACTTATGCACATCATACAGTGATGCATTCTCAATGGTTCCAAAAACTGCTGCAAAGGTGGGCTTTTTTTTAGATCGAACGAACAGAGAAGTATACGTGATTAACTTACAAGGCCAACGCGTGGACAAAAAAATGGTTAATGGAGTTTGGAAAAGAGATAAGGAAAAAGGGAAAGAATACGCACGATTAACAAGCAAATTAGGAATTGATCCGCGTGTTGTTTTACTGAAGTGGCTGTGCATGTATGCGAAAGAGAAAGAATACACAAGAATTAAAGTAATTCGACCAACATTTCATCCAATGTTTATTGAGCAACATAAAGGATTTTACGCTACATATGAACCAGTAATTAAACAAGCGGATATTACGCAAGAAAACGGATGTTATTTGGAAGCGAGTTTATCATTAACTCTTGCTTAAGTTTACGAGAACAACGCTTAAATACACGCCCTCTTCGCTTAACCATATGGAAGTACTTCACGCAGCACTAACACGACGAAGCATACGCAAATTCCTTGAAATTCCAATAGAAATGGAAAAAATCGGGCACATGCTTGAAGCAGCAAAGCACACGCCTTCAGCTGGAAACTTACAACCATGGAAGTTCATCATCATCACCGACGAGGACATGCGAAAAAAACTTGGAGAAGCATGCTTACAACAACATTGGATTAGTAGAGCACCAGTACACATTGTGGTTGTTGCTGAACCACACAAACCAAAAAGATTTTACGGAGAACGAGGCGAGAAGTTGTACGCATTTCTTGAATGTGGAGCTGCAATTGAGAACATGCTTCTTACAGCACACGAGGATGGCCTTGGCACGTGCTGGGTTAGCGCATTTGAAGAAGATATGCTCACACGAGAACTTGGCATTCCAGGAAACGTAAAACCAGTTGCGCTAATTGCGATCGGATATCCAGATGAAATTGTTTCTCCCCCGCCAAAATTCTTAATTGAGAACATCACGTATATTGAAAGTTGGGGCTCATCAGCTAAAGACTTCGGTGCATATTATGGATACACGTCACAACACGTACAGCGGCTCATTAAAGAAGGAAAGCTACTCTTGAAAAAAGTGACTGAGAAACTTGAAAGGGTAAAATAAATAGATTAACGTTAAGAGCCCTCAAAAATCTAATTTCTACTTTTTTTTGCAACTAGCGACGGAG
>JAHFPE010000053.1 GCA_023261345.1 Candidatus Woesearchaeota archaeon | reverse complement strand
TCCTGCAGCATTACTCTATCACACAAGCGAAATGTATGACGTGAAAAACCCTGATGAAGAACGCATACCCTGGAATGACAAGAATATTGGGTTTGATTGGAATACAATATTTAAGTGACAGCTATCAAAAGAAAACAACAAAAGAAACAATAAAAAATCACTAACATGAACATACTCATAACTGGTGGCGCGGGATTCATTGGTAGCTGTTTTGTGCGAGAATGGCTTACAACTAATCCTAACGATATTGTTGTTTGTCTTGATGCACTCACATATGCTGGTTCACTGCACACTCTTGCAGAAGTTCAGCACAACCATAACTTCGTATTTGTACACGGCAACATTCAAGACACAACACTAATTGAATTTATCTTACGCAAGTACAAAATAGAAGGAGTTGTTAATTTTGCTGCAGAAACACACGTTGATAGGTCGCTTCACGATGCTAACCCTTTCTTAGACACAAATGTTTCTGGCTGCCTTGCGCTCATGCAGACTGCAAGTAGGTGTAATGTTCGACGTTTTGTGCACGTAAGCACTGATGAAGTATACGGCAGCATTCCAATTGGCTCAACCTCTGAGAATGCAGCTCTTGCTCCAAGCAGTCCATACAGCGAAAGCAAAGCTCAAGCTGACGAGAAAGTTCTTGCTGCAAGCAAACAAATTGGCAGAATGAGTATCATGATTACGCGAAGCTCAAATAATTACGGACCATATCAGCATCCAGAAAAATTCATTCCAATTGCAATAACGAATTTATTACAACACAAAAAAATTCCTCTGTATGGAACTGGACTGAATGTTCGTGACTGGCTTTTTGTTGAAGATAACTGCCGCGCAATCGCAAATGTTCTTCTCCATGGAAGACACGGCGAGGTGTATAACATAGGCTCATCAAGTGAAAAAACAAACAAGGAAATCGTGAGTGCTCTACTTCCATTGCTAAAAAAAGATGAATCGTCTGTAGAACCAATTGCTGATAGAAAAAATCACGATCTTCGATACTCGGTTAATTGGGAAAAAATCAAACACGAACTTGGGTGGAAGCCAAGTGTTTCATTCGAAGAAGGCATGGCGCTAACAGTTGAATGGTATGCACAGAATTCGTGGTGGTGGCGCATCATTCGCGATGATCTCAAATTTAAGGAATATGAACAAAAGCATTATGTACAATTGCACGGAATGAAGAGTGTCTGAGATGAATGAGCCAACTATTGTTATTCTTGGTGCGAATGGCTCGCTAGGTAGGACATTAACAAACGTTCTTCCGACTGCAACAGCATTTACACAAGAACAACTCGACATCACAAACAAAACTAGATTGTACCTCAAGCCTGATGATTGTGCGCCAGATGTCATAATAAACGCCGCTGCATGTACTGCTGTTGATTTGGCAGAGCAAAAAGAGGCAGAAGCACATCTTGTTAATGCAACTGCAGTTCAATATCTTGCAGATTGGTGCACTGCACACAACAAAAAATTTATTCACATAAGTACAGACTATGTATTTGATGGAACTAAAAAAGCGGGATACACTGAAATAGACGTGCCCAATCCGCTTAACGCGTACGGACGAACAAAACTTGCCGGAGAAAACGCAGCACTCTCATGCAAGAACACAATTCTCATACGAACAAGCTGGCTCTATGGAAGCAACAAAAGCTTTCCTGCCAAAATTCTTGCAAAAGCAACAGCCCACGAACAATTGCGAGTTGTAAACGACCAATACGGACAACCAACTTCTGCAGCAGATCTTGCAAAAAATATATCTGCCATGATTCATGCACAGCACATTGAACCTGGCATTTATCACATAACAAATTCTGGTGTTGCAACATGGTACGACGTCGCAGTTTGCACATTGAACTTTGCAGGAATTACTTGTCCAATTCTTCCAATCAAAACAAACGAACTTAACCTTGCTGCGACACGTCCACAATACAGCATTCTTCGTAGCACAAAAACACAATCTTTAAGAAACTGGAAAGAAGCACTTTGTGAATACATACAACAGCACATAGAACAGAACATTCAGCACCAACCGGAACTAGGCGGAGGAAAAACTTCATAATGAAAGGAGTAATTCTTGCAGGAGGAACAGGTTCACGACTATATCCTGCAACAAAAGTAACAAACAAACACTTAATTTGCGTCTACGACAGACCAATGCTATACTTTCCACTCCGCACGCTTATTGACGCTGGAGTAACTGACATTCTCATCACATCAGGAGGAGAACATCAAGGCGCAATCACAAGCTTGCTTGGTTCTGGAAAATCATTTGAAATTGACGGCAAAAAAAAAGAAGACGGCGGAAGAGTAATTGATGTAAACATAACTTATCGCATTCAAGATCGAGCAGGAGGAATTGCTGAAGCACTCGGACTTGCAAAAGATTTTGTTGGCAGAGAAAAATTCATGGTAATTCTTGGCGATAACATTTTTGAAGATAACGTAAACGGCGCAGTTCAGGAATTTCTGAAAAGTAATACTAGCGCGTGCATCTTTCTCAAAGAAGTTACTGACGCACAAAGATTTGGCGTAGCAGAACTAAAAAACGAAAAAGTAATTGGAATTGAAGAAAAACCAACACAACCAAAAAGCAATCTTGCAGTCACTGGACTCTATTTGTACTCACCTGATGTTTTTGATGTTGTAAAAACACTAAAACCAAGCGGAAGAGGAGAACTCGAAATCACCGACGTAAACAATCATTACGTCAAACAAGGTACGATGATTTACAGTGTTGTAAAAGGCAACTGGACAGACGCAGGCACACCAGAATCCCTTTACAAAGCAGCTGGGCTAGTGCGAGAGAAAGAGGGGAAGAGATAACTAGCTTAATGAAATCAATACTTTTAATTACGCCCTTAGCAACTGCGAGAGTTGCCCTTTCTGACTAACCTTAACGAAAATGGCGCATGACTAACATAAAAAAAGAACGTCATGCGCCATTTTCCCACGAGATTCACTACATTAGGCGAGCTGTGGCGATTCCTATTTTAGAAAGTAATCCAGAATTGCCAACCAAAATTGTCAAAATCTACTTGATTCGTAATTATTTCAGGTTTCTCTTTATTCGCGCCTAAAGATATTATTGACTTTCTCATATTCCTCTTTTGTTCCTATATCAAACCATGAACCATCAAACGTAATGCCATAGACTGGTTTTTGTTTTACTAGCCACGCAATAAAATTTCCAAGATTATCTGCAGAATGCCCAAGTTTCACATATTCTGAAACAAGAGCTGCATCTTCTTTTGTGAGAGCATAAAACGCTGTTGCAACTAGAGTAGTTTTTGGAAACTCAGGTTTTTCCTCAAAACTAATAATACGACCTTTCTTGTCAAGATCAACCACGCCATACTTTCCTTTCGCATGACCCGGATCTCCAATGTTGTGTAACGCGACACAAGATGCATTTTTTTCTTGGTACGTTTCGACAAATGAAGCAACATCTCCAGAAAAAAAATTATCTCCTGCAATCACAAGTATTCCCTCATTTGCGCCTTCTTCACTTTCTTTTTGTTGTTGTACTCCAAATGCAAGAGAACCAACAGCACCTTTTCTGTTCTGCTCTGATGTGCTCCCGTCACTTACGACAACAACATTTTTTCCTTGCGCCCACGTCTGGAATTTCACGAGATGTGTGTTGTTTGTTACGAGTGTGATCTTAGAAACAAATGGTCTTAGCATTGAGAGAAGATGATCAACAATTGGCATGCCTCCCACGACTAACAGCGGTTTTGGCGTAGTCAGAGTCAAAGGGTATAATCTAGTTGCATATCCTGCCGCAAGAATGATTGCTCTCATAGAATTTGAGTTTTCACACAAGATTTATAAATTGCGCTATGTAAAACTGTATTGGACGGTCATAGGGGTCGGGTCCTACCCAGTCTCAGTCGAACCTGGCAGTAAAACCGGCTTCCGTACCCATAAGTACTCCGTTCCGGGGGAACATGGGTAAGCTGTCCACCTTATTTTATTTTTCTTCATTCCTTATCCGCTTTCTACGCATCAAGGTTATTTGTCAAAAGAAAAAATACTCTCATCGCGTGTGTTTCTTCATCAGATTCAGAACATAAAAATCCGAATGAGCCAATAGTTGACGTCGTCTACTCTTCGCACAAGATTCTGCTGTAGAAAGCAACGAACTGCAGAATGTTAGCAAACTGACAAATGCTTATATTTTGAATTTCAAGATAGCTGAACGGTAATCATTCCACTCGCAGGATTATACACTGCATTCCTTTTTGCAAGTGCAATTTGTAGTTTTTCTGGCTGCTTTCGAAATTCTTTTGCAACGTCCAATACTTCTTTTACAACTGCATAATTTTCATAAATCATTTCTCCACGTCGCTGTTCTTCAGTTGATTGTTGTTCGTACTCCTTTGCGATTTTTTCTTGCTGTTCAATTGCAACCAGAAGCTTGCTTATTTTTTTGTTCTCAGTTGGCTTTTGAACTATATTGTTTACTGCGTCAAGTGCAAGAGAAAATGATGAATATTCCTTGTACTGCAACCCTTCATGTATCAAAAGCGCGAATGGAACTGCAAGAAGTCCAGAGGGCGTAGTCACAACACGTGGAGTAACAGGAGAGTTTGCAATTTTTAGAATGTTGCGCATCACTTTTTCTTTAGGTGCATTAATCGCATTCATTTGAGGATCGATTTCTGCGAGAAGACAAACTTCCAACGCATAATTCTTTCCAATCAGAGTTGCGATTACTTTTGAAACTGACTCATTCATGGTTAGTTTATTATCTAATTCTTCTTGAGGTAGATCTGCAAGAGAAACGTCCTTTTTCAGAACATATTTCTCTCCAACCGCAACAGTCCTTGCTACAAATTGAACAATGCGTTTGCAGGCAAGTGTTACTACAATTCCGTTCTTATTCTCGCAAAGTACAACGTTTCCTCCACCAAAGAGTTCGATTACGAGCGAGAATTCCTCTTTTCCTACCATAAACAAAATACATCTTCCGTTCACTTGACTAATTGACTGCACTTTTTTTCCTTCAAGATGCTTTCTTAACTTTCCCACAAAGCCAGATGGCCTTTCTTCAACAGTTGGTTTTTGGTCACACAACCAAAGCGCAGATGAAATTACTCGTACAAAATATTTTCCTTTTCCTGAAATGTGAAATTGTAACAAGAGTCCTTCATTTGTGCCATTGATTCCATAGATGTTATCTAGCCTGCTTGAAACAAGTAATTGAAGTTCTGCAACAAGTATACTCACGTCAAGATTTGATAATGATTGCATAACCCCTAGTGGTATCATAATCTTTAAAAATGAATCGTCGTTGCGTGTTAGTATGGGGATAAAAGAGCGTGCACTCTACGTGTTTGATGTACATTACAAGAAACTTCTTCTTGCAAGCCTACTTGTAGTTCTTCTTGCTTGCGGATCACTACTCGTTACTTACGTTCGCACAGGCGAATTAATACAAAAAGGAGTATCACTCACTGGCGGACTCGTCATTACGATGCCAGTTCAAAATAGTATTTCTCTTGTGGACTTACAAGCGTTTATTTCTTCGGCATTTCCTTCTGCAGACATCACAGTTAGGTCAATAACACAAGGAGGAACAATCACTGCAGTAATTGTTGAAGCCGCAGGAGTTGACGCAAAACAATTACTCTTTAAACTCAAGCAATTTGGAATTCCACTTGAAGAAGGAACATACAGTGTCGAAGACATGGGCTCAAGTCTTGGAAATGACTTTTTTAATCAGGCAGGAAAAGCGTTAGTATTTGCATTTGTCCTCATGGCAATTGTTGTTTTCATCACATTTCGCGTACCTGTTCCAAGCCTGTTTGTCGTCCTCGCCGCAGCGTCAGATGTCATTGTTACTCTCGCAATTATTTCTCTACTTCACGTTCGGCTTTCAAGCGCAGGAATTGCCGCATTCTTAATGCTCATTGGTTACTCAGTAGATACTGACATTCTTCTCACATCACGAGTACTTCGAAGATCTGAAGGAACAGTTCTTCATCGAATCCTTGATGCAATGCGAACTGGTCTTTTGATGACAGCAACTACAATTGTTGCATCACTTGTTGGCTATTTTCTTACGCAAAGCAGCACAATTCAAGAAATCATGCTCATTTTACTCATCGGAAATATCG
>JAHFPE010000052.1:1505-6167 GCA_023261345.1 Candidatus Woesearchaeota archaeon | reverse complement strand
ATTGAGAACCTCAAGAAAGTTTTGAAGAAAAACTAGTTGCCGGAAAATTTGAGAGCAATGTTTATTAACGTCTTGTCTTACCGCTTTTGTGGGGGTTGTGAATGCCAAGTGATACAAGTCCTGCAGGAACGCCACTGCAGGGAATGGATAGTCAAGAGATCATTCGTAAATGTAGAGACTTTCTTGAACAGACGTATTACGCAGAACTTCTTGAGCGAAGTAGAAAAGGAGAGCATTCAATTACATTAACGTTTTCTGATCTTGCCAAGTTCGATCCTGCACTTGGTGATGCGCTTCTTGATCATCCTGAAGAAATTCTCAAAGCACTCGAAGTGAGTCTAAATGAATTCGAACTTCCAACAAAACCCGCCAAGTTCGCGTTTCGTTTTCAAACACTGCCTGATAGCGCAAAGATAATGATTCGACACATTCGCTCTGAACACTTAAGTAAACTATTGTGGACAGAGGGAGTGGTAAGACAAAAAAGTGATGTACGTCCACAGGTAAGTACTGCTAGGTTTGAATGCCCGAGTTGTGGTAGTGTTATTTCTATCATACAATTAGATCTACAATTTAAGGAGCCATACAAGTGTTCATGCGGTCGAAAAGGAAAATTTCGTTTGTTATCAAAAGAACTTAATGACTGCCAGAATATCGTACTTGAAGAAGTTCCTGAACAACTCGATGGTGGAGAACAACCAAAGCGCATGAACGTCTTTCTGAAGAATGATCTCGTGAGTCCAATGACTGAAAAACGAACAAATCCTGGAAGCAGGATTCTTGTTGTGGGACAAGTAAAGGAAGTTCCGATCATTCACAAAAGCGGAGGGCAAAGTACACGCTTTGATCTTCTTATTGAAGCAAACAACGTCTTACCTATTGAAGAAGACTTCATGGACATCACAATTAGTCCTGAAGAACTCGCTGAAATAAAAAAGTTGAGCACTGATCCAAAAATTTACGAACGAATGGCTGGAAGCTTAGCTCCAAGCATTTACGGACATGAGAGAATAAAAGAAGCACTGGTATTGCAACTGCTTGGCGGTGTACGAAAATCAAGAGAGGATGGAGTTGTGACGAGAGGCGACATGCACATTCTACTTATTGGAGATCCTGGCGCTGCAAAGTCTCAAATGCTAAGAAGAGTAGCACATGTTGCTCCCAAGGCAAGGTATGTAACAGGAAAAGGAGCTTCAGGTGCAGGTCTTAGTGCTTCAGTTGTTAAGGACGAATTCTTGCAAGGCTGGAGTCTTGAAGCAGGCGCTCTCGTTCTTGCAAATAAAGGACTGTGCTGCATTGATGAACTAGACAAGATGTCAAAAGAAGATAGTTGGAGTATGCATGAAGCACTTGAACAACAAACTGTTACGATTTCAAAAGCAAACATTCAAGCAACTTTACGTGCTGAAACAACTGTTCTTGCAGCTGCCAACCCAAAATTTGGAAGGTTTGATCCGTACGAAACTGTTGCAAATCAAATTGATTTACCTCCAACACTCATCAATAGATTTGACCTTATCTTTCCAATAAAAGATGTTCCTGATCCGCAGCGAGACAACAAAATGGCTGCGTTTGTTCTTCGATTGCACCAAAATACAGTTCAAACTCCAGATATTGAAACAAAACTATTACGAAAGTATGTTGCGTATGCAAGACAACACATGCGTCCAGTTTTATCTGATGGCGCTGTGGAAGAACTTCGAGAGTACTACATAAAAATGCGAAGTTCAGGAAGCGCTGAGCGCGGGCATAGAAGTATTCCTATTTCTGCACGTCAACTTGAAGGGCTTGTTCGTATAAGTGAAGCAACAGCCAAACTTCGACTAAGCGATACCGTTACACGTAAAGATGCAAAAAAAGCAGTTGAACTTCTTGATTTTTGCTTACGACAAGTTGCGCTTGATGAAGAAACTGGAACTATTGATATTGATCGAATTTCTTCAGATGTTCCTGCATCTCAACGTAATAAGATTATGTCTGTAAAGGAAGCAATTGCTGAGCTTGAGGCAAAAGTTGGTAAGATCGTTCCTCTTGAGGATGTTGCAAAAGCATCTGCAGAAAAAGGAGTTGGAGATGCTGAATTTGATGAAATTATCGAAAAGCTCAAGCGTGCTGGCGATGTGTGGGAACCACGTAATGGGTTTGTGAGTAGAATCTAGTAACGTGATGTCATTACTGATTCGGCTAGTCTATAAGCAATCTTCTTAAGCTTGCAACTATTCGTGTTTGAATGGATGAGCGAACACAAGTAAAACAAAAATTTCAGCCAGGAATTCAAGCGCTTGAGGCGCAGGAGGCGCGTGGACAATTTCCAAGAGCACTTTTAGCGTTTGATGATCTGCACGAAATGTGTTTTTTTATACGCTATCTTAGAAATCCAGAAACTCATCAAAAAGTATCTGACGTTCCTGACTATGTTATCTCGCATAGTGCGGTTTTTCCTGCATCTGCTCTTTCTCTGCACAAACTCGATTCAATATTATATGGTGCAAAACAGGGATTTGGTTTAGACTTACAAGTTATTGGACTAGTTCCTTTTTCTGAAAAAAAGAGAGATGAGGCTTTAGATTTAGGCAAGGTGATTAATTCAGAAACTCTGCCTCATCGAACAAATCTAAGATACTGCGGGGAATTTGGAGAGCGCATTCTTGCAGTTTACATTAGTCTTCCTAACTGTAAGGGATACAAACAAGAGAACGTTCCATTAAATTTAACTATGTTCACCTAAAGATAATCTCAATTCATTGTATTTTTTTGCGAAGAAATGGAAATGGATTCTGTTGCCACTACAAAATAACAAAACACGCAAGCTTTATAAACATCTTTCTTCTTTACTCATTCAATTGAGGAGAAAAAATGATAGTT
This sequence comes from Candidatus Woesearchaeota archaeon, assembly GCA_023261345.1. Lineage (GTDB taxonomy): Archaea > Nanobdellota > Nanobdellia > Woesearchaeales > ARS49 > JAHFOI01. The sequence continues at coordinate 3,302 of JAHFPE010000052.1, read as the reverse complement.
GAAAAACAATTCCTAAACCGTCTAAAAGATTTCGGGCTTAACAGTTATGAAGCAAAATTATGGACTGCACTTTTGTCTCGTGGAGTTGCAAGTGCAGGCGAATTGAGTGATATTTCTAATGTGCCAAGAAGCAGAACGTATGATGTTCTTGAAAGCCTTGAACGAAAAGGATTCATAATCATGAAGTTAGGAAAGCCAATTAAGTATATTGCAGTAACTCCCGCTGAAGTAATTGAGCGAGTAAAAAAGAACGTTCAGCAAGAAGCAGCACAACAAGAAGAACAGCTTAGCCAATTGCAAGAAAGTGATGTTCTTCGTGACCTTATTACGTTACACAAGCAAGGACTTGACGTTGTCGACCCTGCAGATCTTACAGGCGTTGTGAAAGGACGACAAAACATCATAAGTCATCTTCAGAGTCTGATCAAGAATGCAGAAAAAAGTATTAGTATTATGACAACGTCAAATGGATTGAACAACAAACTTGCGTTAACTTCTGCCTTGAGTAAGGCAAAGGATCGTGGCGTTTCTGTTCGAATCCTCGCTCCATCAAGTAAAAATCCTGATGCAGCAAAAGTTCTTGCAGCTGCATGTTCATTACGAAACACAAAACAACCAGTTTCGAGATTCTGTATTGTCGATGGAAAGAACGTTACTCTTATGGCACTTGATGATGCACATCCTAATTATGATTTTGGCATTTGGGTAAGCACAGAAAGTTTTGCAAAAGGATTCCAAAATGTGTTTGAAACAGCATGGGATGCAGCAGCGTAATTTCTGAATCAAACACTACAGTTATTACTTCTTAGCGCTCGTTTTTCGTAACGTTTTTATACTGCACTCTCGCAAATCACTAAAAAAAAGAGGTGTTCAATGATTGATGATACAGTTCTTCGAATTATGCTAGCAGTGATTGTCGGTACGCTCGCAGCAATTGTATACAGTTTGCGTATGCTTGTTCTTATGGATAGACGAATTGAACGCATTGAAAATCACACAGAAAAACTTGCAAAAAAGATGCTAAAAGAAGAATATAAGATTGAGAAACGAATGCGTGCGTAAAATTTAGTAGTTCGTACGACCACTCGCAGAATCTTTAACTACAATCACTTCTTGAATCATTCGTCACAGCATCCACTGAACAAAAAACAACAACAAATAAACCCACAAACGGTTACGAACTCGTCGATGCTAGTGCATTGAGATTTCGAAGACTAATGCAACTAGACTTGTACAAGTTATTTTCGAGTGAATCACACACCTTGAAATCATTTGTTGACTGTGCATAACTAAGGAAGCAACCATCTTTCGCTTGATGGTCTGTTATGTGCGTACAAGGTTCAAAAAGTCGCGTTGATGTGCTTATTTTGGCAAAGCAAACATCAGCGTAACCTTTAGACAATGTAGAACATAGAAGAAGTCCTTTATCCAGATCTGTTTTTGAACGCGTTACTGCATCAGCAACAACTGTTGTTGGATTAATTGTAACTGCAGAAAGACTGCAGTCTGCTGAGCAGGAGGAAGGGGTTTCACCAACTTCACATTTGAAATTTCCACAGCAAGGAGTGATTGGTTCATTTGTACATCTTCCATTTTTACAGGCGTCTTGTGTGCATGAGTCTGCATCATCACACGAGCCGCAACTGTCAACAAGAGTGCCTTTGCAAGGATTGCACAATGCTCCACAATCAATTCCTTCCTCTCCACCGTTTTTAATTCCATCAGTACATGAGCTGTTAGTTTCTTCTTTCGATATTGTAAATTGTGCTCGAGTTTCTAATGTTGTGCTTCCACTAT
>JAHFPE010000052.1:0-1495 GCA_023261345.1 Candidatus Woesearchaeota archaeon | reverse complement strand
CTGCGTTTGCATTACTAGGAATCAGCACACGCAAGGATGCTGCTGGTTCGATTATTGCAGTTGAACGAGAAATTATGTCATTACCTTGCTCTACAAACGCGATTAGCGTAGCGCCTGATCTTTCTGTTATTGCTGTAACAAAAGAAAGATATTGTCCTGCAGGAACAATGTTTTGCGATAGTGAAAGAGAAATTGTTGGTTGTATCGCAGAATAAAAAACGAAATAAATTACTCCTCCTGCAATGCAGATAAAAAAAATACCTGCGAATATGCTCCACAAGCCAAAAGTGTACTCTTGCTGCGGAATTTCCTGTGGCTCTTCTAGTGGCAAACCTTGCGAAATTTGTCGTAATCGTTCTGTTGCAGGAGAGGTATCTTCTTGAGCGCTTTTCCAGCTTGATAAATTCATACTACTCAATTCAAGCAGTAAGCTATATAAATTTCTGCATCAGCAAGTGCGCTATGCAGCGTCAGACTGCTGTTAAAGCAAGAATTGGCAGTATTCTCTCTAGTCAGTTTGTAAACTCGCAAGATCAACCAAGCCACATTATTCTTTATGGTGTTCCTGTAGGAAGAGTGAACATAATTGGTACTGTTATTCAAAAAGACGCAACTCCTACTAGTGTTGTGCTTGATGATGGAGAAAGAAGCATACAACTACGTCCCTTTGACATACTGCCCTCTTTGGAACAGTGTACTGTTGGAGACTTACTGCTCGTAATTGGACGGCTTCGCAGATTTGGTAATGAAACATATATTGTTCCTGAGATCGCAAAAAAAATTACTGATTCGATGTGGGTATTGGTTCGACAACAAGAACTTCCAACAACGTCTCACACCGCTCTCTCAATTTCGAGCACTTCTCCAATACAGTCTACTGAAAATTATGAACCTATCGCAACTGACGTTATTCCTGATGAGCCAAAACTTGTACAACTTGTTCAGAAGTTCGATAAAGGAGATGGGGCGGATTATGAAGTTGTAATTGCAGAGAGCGGATTGATGAATGCGAGTGAGCAGATTCAAAAGCTTATCATGGAAGGGGTTGTGTTCATGCCAAAACCTGGAAGGTTGAAGGTGCTGAGCTAATTTAATTTTCTAAATCTTTATGTTGAACTGGTTCAAATAGAATCCCTATGGTAAAAAAGTTCTTACTCGAATTAGAAGGACGTGTCACAACACAATCTGGTAAACTACTTGTGATTGATGCATGCAATGTTGAAGATGCACGTCTCGATGAAGCACGAGAATATGTTCATCATTTGCTGGACTCTGAACGTGGTTCAAGATTTTTTGGTACTCAAACTGCCGAACGCAGGTATATTGAAAGAATGAGAACTGTCGTCGGTGATCTTATAATGTCAACAAAAAGTTCTATCGAACAGCGTACGCGAAAAACGCTAAAACTTGCAAGAAAAACACGCTACCTAAAAAATGAATACCACGCAGTGCAAAGGGGAAATACACAAAGGGGGAGAACTTCGCAACGTCCGAT
>JAHFPE010000051.1 GCA_023261345.1 Candidatus Woesearchaeota archaeon | reverse complement strand
CGGGTTTGCGCAATTCGCGCAGTCAAGAACCAACGCTGGCGTGTGCTCTAATGCGTACAGCAAGAGATCAATGTTTGAGCAATCCCACACCCCCACAAGCACCATTGCGAACAGTGCAGGTTCAATCACTTAAATACGTCACGCACACATGTCCAGTGTTAGTGGAGTGATTTGCTAGCGGAGTGGTTGAGTAACTTCTGGCACGTCATTTCGCGGAGAATTCACCAGAGTTGAGATTGGATATGCCTTCATCTTACTTGCAGGAAATACGCTTAACAACTCAAGAGAATCCTGTATTGACAAGTCATCTTTAAGCCACAATTGCTCAGATTTTTCTTCCAAAATAATAGGCGAACGACCATGAATCTCCTTCACTAAACTATTCGGTGTTCCAGTGATTATGGTAAACGTGAGAACATTTTTTCCATTCGGATTCTGCCATGAGGAGCAAAGACCTGCAAATGCAAATGGTGCACCATCTTTACGCATGATTCGAAATGGCTGTTTAGCTTCGCCTGTTTTTTTCCATTCATAAAACGAGTCTGCAAGCACAAGACAATGATGTTTCTTAAATGCTTCACGATATGCAGGCTTTGATTCAATTCCTTCAACACGCGCATTAATAGTCTTGTACGCAATTTTGGGATCTTTAGCCCAGTGCGGAATAAGACCCCAACGCGCCATCACAATTTCTCGAGGCAATTCGCTAGTAATGATCGCACTTTGTTGACCGGGTGCAATGTTAAAGCGCGGTTGAACTGAAACTTTTAGAATTGCATCAAAACGCTCCTTCAGAGATTCAATTGGCGCTTCGAGAGAGAATCTTCCACACATGTTCCTCTTGATTGAGAGAATGAGTATAAAATAATTGTGAAAAATAGAAAACTGCCATAGCTATTTGCGTCTTACATTTCTGTAAGTAAACAATGCTTCATATTTTTCCCAATATACATAGCCAAAGTACAGGTTTAGCGCAGCAAAAATAATTCCTGGAATAATTGTGCTTGGTTCTCTCATCAAGTGAAACACAATAATTCCAACAGTTACTGGCGCAACAAGTAATGCACCAAGAGCAGGTAAGAATCCAGTTATGATGAGTAGTCCAGCAATGAGTTCTGTAAGCGCAATTAATTGAGCATAACCTAGAGCAGCAATACCTTGGAGCGCAGCTGCAGTTGCAGGAGTAAGCCCTTCTGTTGGTGGATTAAAGAAAAGACCCAGAACGCCAAATGCAATGAGTGCAAGTCCAAAAATTCCTCGAAGCGTTATGAGCAAATACTTGTTGCGCGTGTTCATTTTATTTGAATAACCACGTCTTCGCTTATAATATTTTTGTTTTTCTGATGTTAATTGATGCGATGTAGAATTTTCAACTTTTATGATTACGCTGCCTTTTGGGTGGATTGGATTGGAGATACGTGCCTTATCAGCAAAAAATTAAATGAAGATCTTCGTAAGTTTTATATTAAATCATTTTAAAATTGTTTCACATGGCTTCATTTTTTCGGCAATTCATTAATTCTCCACTACAAACAGGTGCTTTACTCCCGAGCAGTCCTGCGCTTGTGAATGAGATGCTACGTCCGCTCAATTTTAGAACTGCAAAAACGATTGTGGAACTTGGTCCTGGAACAGGAATATTCACAGTTGCCTTACTTAAGCGTATGAGAAAGAATACAAGATTAATCGTGATTGAAATCAATAAAGAATTTTGCAAAAGGTTGTGCAATATTAATGATCCCCGTTTGAGAGTCATTTGTGGAGATGCTATTAAATTAAGCACCTTTGTTCGAAGTGCAGACTATGTCGTCAGTGGTTTACCTCTCATTGGATTTCCCAAGGAGATACATGAAAGTATTCTTCAACAAATAAAAAAGGTAGTAAAGAAGAAGTATGTTCAATTTCACTATTCTTTTCTTGGAGAATCAAATTTGCGGTTCGCTTTTCAGAACGTTACTCGCTCATTTGTTCTCGCTAATGTCCCGCCGGCATTTGTTTATGTGGCAAAACACTGACGTGCGAATGCTAGTTAGAATGATTTTAGAATCGTTATTCCAATTCTCTTCTTAACATCTTGTGCGCATGATTAATTTCCTTGAATTTGGTAAGATTTCCTGTCGGAGTGTCAGGATGATGTTCTTTTGCAAGGGACTTGTATGCCTTGTTAATTAAATCCAGATCTTTTGTATCTGAACTTAACCCAAGGACCTCTCGCGCTTTCTTACGCTGTTCTTCAATATCGGAATCTTCCGCAAATTCACTTGTGAATTCCTGCAAACTTTTATGTTGCTCAAGCACTGCTTCAACTTCCTTTGCAATAACTTGCGATACAACGTACAAATTCTCAATAAATCGCGCCATTGAACCATAACTGTAATATAAGTTTCTACCATCGAGATACCACGAGACTGACGCAGGAGCTTTTCTTAATGCAAAAGACTCAAGAGGAATGTCAATTTGATGTTCACGAACGCCTAACTTTTTTAGTGTCTCGGTAATCTCGTTTCTAAACTGTATTGCTCTTCGGTTAAATGAATCTTTTATCACGAATGATTCGAATTCATGTCCTCTAACTTTTGTTGTTGTCATGTGCAGGTAGTACGGTCTACCTACTTTTGAGAAAGGGGGCGTTTATAAACGTTCACAGTCCAATAAGTTTCTTTGCGTTTGTTCTATTTCTCAATCACAACATCATTTTTTGCAAATCGAACCTTGGCGTTTTTGGCTGCAGGATCATCTCCTCTGTAACCGAGTGCCAAGAGGACTGTTGCGGTTACGTTATATTCCTTGAGCCCTAAAATATCGTCATATTGCTTAGGGTCAAATCCTTCCATAGGACACGTGTCAATTCCTTTTAGTGCTGCTGCTTCAAGAAGCATGCCGAGCGCGATATACACTTGGCGTTTGTTCCAGTCAACGAGTTGTTCGCTAGTTCTGGTTGAAACACTACCATTTAACATCTCCTCAAATCCTTTGAGAGACTCAAGTGGGGTTTTTCTTGTGTCTGCTATGCTCTTGATGTATTTTGTCACGAATTGTGGGTCTGCATCTGTTCTTGCGCATAAAACAAGAAAATGAGACGCATCTGTAACCTGTGCTTGATTCCATGAGGATAGACGAAGTTTTTGTCTAATCGCAGGATTTTTTACGAGTACAAATGTCCAAGGTTGTAATCCATACGAACTTGGTGCGAGTCGCGCAACTTCTAATAGTTCTTCCACTTCTACTTCAGGAATCTTTTTAGTTGGATCGAACTTTTTTGTTGCATAACGCCATTCAAGCGCTTTTATGATGTCTGTCATTTTTCCTCCATTCGACCTATTACAGGTTGCGATCGTGCGCGCTTTAAAAATGATATGGAAAAAAGAGCGGAGTATTACTCCGCCTTTAGTTCTTTAATGCGTTCTGAAACACCTTGTACTTCTTTTTGAAGTTCTGCTTGGTATTCCTGAAGCATTTCCAGCTTCTCACTTTTCGTTAAAAAATTTCTGCTGTTACATTGGTTTTCACAACTTCCGTTCATTCTTTCTTCCTCCTTGCAACTCTGCAATATATCGGTTATACGATACTTCTATATAAATTTATCGGATTTCCGATTCACAAAGAGTTAAATAGTAATACGACTAATCCTTATGAATGGAAAAATGCTGTGAAATGAAAGGATTTCTCAACTTTCTCATTTTACGGCTTATTGCAAAACAACCCATGTCTGGAGACTCTATCCGAGAAGAAATCCAGAAACGCAAAGGAACAAAACCATCGCCTGGAACTATTTATCCTTGTCTCAAACACCTTGTGCAAGAAGGGTTCATCGAAGAGTGCGACAATTGCGGCAAGGAAAAAAAATATGTGCTAACTTCTCAAGGAAAACGAGCGGTTACAATTGCCACACGACAATTCATACAAACGTTCGGGGATTTTTTTAACGAGAACTAATTATTGCTTTTATTGAAATCAAAAAAAAAAGAAAAAATAAAATTAAACATTACTTCATACAGTGTGCTGTGCATCCGGACATGCTTTTCCACTTAAAGACTTTTCCGATACACATCACAAGAATGCCACCGGCATACCAGAGAAGAACTGTTAGCCATTCGCTACTATCTCCTCCCCACTGCATTTTAAGACCGCCAACGAGCAGCCACAATCCAATACCAAGTACGATCGAAGCAAGTATCATCCATCCGATGTTACTCGGTCCGCACGTGCATTTTTCTTTCATTAATATCACCTCTTTGGTGTTTTGAGCAGAAATACTATTTAAGCGTTGCGTATGTAAAACCTCACTGTGCTTTTATTGCGTACATAGTTCGATTGTTGGAGTTTGTCGTCAGAATTCATACGTTAGTACGTACAATACCTTTTTATATAACTAGTATGGCTTTTTGTATACTAATGGTCGTCTCGCTCGAACAACAATGTGGAAGTGCGGATTCTGTATTCTCTGTACGCTTAAAAGCAGATACACGAGGCACTAAGTTCAATTCTGAATATCCTTTCGAAATAAGTAGTCTCACACGACCAGTTGCGTGTGAAGATCATCCGGAGATTGTTCGTCGAAAAAATGAAACTGAAGTGTACGGTGAATGTCTTGGTTGTCATGCAAAGGTAGACCCAAATTCTGATGGATACGAACCTGTGCGAGGAAGATATCATCACGAAAAAGGCACTGGTACATCAGATGGACGAACAAATGTTTTACGAATCTACCGCAAAACTGATTACAGCGCAACGGGATAAAGTCTGAAATTCTGTACTTTTATTGCGCAAGTAAGAACTCATTACGTTGATTGTAGTGTATTCTAATTAAAAAAATTGCGCCAGACAGCAAGAGGGGTGGCTGCCGGCAAAGAATGAGCGTGACAAGAAAAATGAAAAAATAAACGTCTTATGCTGCGAGATAGCCGCGCATGTACGCTTCATCAACATCATCAATGTCGTCTTCTTCTAATGCAACGCTTAATGCTTCTCTGTCGTAAATATTCATGTGTTTCGCCTCCGTTTTTTCTTTTTTTTCTCTATTTTTGCGCTCGTGCTCAATTCCTGATTCATACGCTGCATGCATTTTCATACATTCTTTTTCATACACTCCATGTTTTGAGTCTAAGAGGAAGTTTTGTTGGTTGCAGTCCATCTCTTCCATATTTTGTCAAATGAAGCATGTGCTCCATGAAGACATCATCAAATTCTGCAAAATTCATTCGTATTGTTTGTGTTGCCAGTTCTCGAAAAATTGCCATTGTAGTTTCCTCCTTGCAAAAGTGCGCGTTGTTCACGCACTCGCAACCTTTCTTGATTTCATTTGGTTTAAGTACGCTACGGCCACACTTGTCCAGTGGAAAAACTTATTTTTACTCTGCAGAACTTGGAAATTATTGAGGAAGATGCACTGGACATAAGACTTAAAAACTGGTACGTGAAATCTCTTTCGTGCTATCACAATTGCTTTCATTCGGATACAGAACATATCGCAATCATGTAATTTCTGCTGCCCGCTCGCGTTGTTTGGAAGAAGGCAAACACTTTGATTTAGAGAATGTTGTTCTTTTAGGCGATAAGCAAATAAAAAGTCTACCACACTTTCTGACAAGATTCAAGATTCCTGAGGGAATTGGAGTTGAAGTGTATGACTTGCATTTTCCTTCCCCACTTACTCTTTCTTCGTTCAAGGATGACTATGGTGTCATTCAAAGATGGACGGAATTAGGACTTGGTGGAGCTACTGTTAAAACAATCATGCCAACGCAGCGTGATGGAAATCCAAGACCTCGCTTGACAAGTGTTAAATATGAAGGCAAGGAACACTTTTTGAACGCAATGGGCCTGCCTGGTCCAGGGCTTAATGAATCAATTCAGAAGTTGAAGAATTCTCACTTATTCAGCATGTTAGGAACAGTTATTGGTCTTAGTATTGGTGGAACAACACTTGATGAATACAAAGTCGTATTCGACAAATTAGAATCCCTTCATGGTTTAAGAGATAATATTGTTGGGATTCCCTTCATTGGAGGTTATTCGAAAGATTTCTATTACGAAATAAACATTAGTTGTCCAAACACAAGTGACGGACAACAAATGTCAAAAAATCCAGCGCTGCTTGATGAACTTCTGTTCTACATGCGAACAGGTGAACATCGTACTGAATCAGTTATTTTTGTGAAATTCTCACCAGATAGCGGTGATGAAACCCTACTTCGCTTAGGGAAAATCGTGCGAAAG
>JAHFPE010000050.1 GCA_023261345.1 Candidatus Woesearchaeota archaeon | reverse complement strand
GGAAAAAATTGAGGAGAAAAATATGGGAAAGAATGCGTTGCATTAATTGGAATTATTTACTGCATCTAGCACCTGCGAGTGTTGCCCTTTCTGAACAATCTAATCGAAAACTAGCCATGTCTCTCTTTGTTTATTTTAGTCATGGCTAGTTTTCCTTTATCATTTACTAAAAGAGGCACTACTTGGCGTTGCTCTTTGCAGTTTTAGTAAACGTGGTTAGGAGTATTTCTAGTCAATAGTATTTTTTTGCACCGTATTTACAAAAGACTATTAATCCCTTCTACTTTTGTTCGTGTATGTTTCGTGAAGCAATTGCTATGTTTAGTCGTAAGATGGGGTTTGGCGCGAGTAAACGTCACATGGGAAGCACAGCTGAAATTGCGCGTGCAATAGCGAAAGATTGTTGGAATGGGCAGTTCTTTTGCGCAAGTGAAGGTCATTTTCAACAGTTCTGGACAAGAGATTTTGGCATCAGTATTGATGCGTTGCTCAAGATGGGTTTTCGAAAAGAAGTTTGTAGCACGCTGCGATATGCGCTTAGCATGTGGAGGAAGCACGGCGCAATTACAACAACGATTTCAAATGGTAAAGCATGGGACTTTCCAACATTTTCTCCAGATAATATGGCGTTTACATTACGAAGTTTGGCAGTTGCTCAAGAAAAAGCACTTTTATTCGAATACAAAAATTTCCTCGAGGAACAAATAGCGTTGTTTGAAAAAAGAGTTATTGATCCCGCAACAGGACTTGTTAAAGGAAGCGCTCATTTTTCTTCAATGAAAGATCACTCCATTCGTAGCAGCAGTTGTTATGATAACATCATGCTTGGACTGGTTGCAAAAGCTGCTTCTTCGCTCGGGCTATTCTATTCATTCAAATTTCACCGAAAAGAATTTTTGAAGAAATACTGGTCTGGGAAATTCTTTTTTGATGATGCAACACAGCAATCGTTCGTTGCTGGCGATGCAAATGTGTTCCCGTTCTGGTCAGGAATTATAGAAAATAAGCGATTTGCACAACTTGCAATTGCAAGTATGCAGAATGCAGGGCTCACAACCCCCTTGCCATTAAGATACACTGCAAAGTCCGCAGCACATAAATGGATTTGGCCGCGTGCGTTCGCGCCAAATTATGAAGGAACAACAATTTGGACTAATCTTGGAATGATTTATCTTGATGTTATTCGAAACGTAAACTTCCGAGAGTACAAAGAATTAGTTCAACAGTACGACGAGCTAATGCAGCTGTTTGGAACAATGCCTGAAGTGCTCGTAAGTTTGCAAAAACCTTATAGTTCAATGTTCTACAAATGTGATGAAGGAATGCTTTGGGGAGTGAATATGGCGAAGTATCTTCGTTAGTTCAAAGATTTTATATAATCTCATAAGTGTGAATAAGAGCTCACAATGCGAATACTTTACGGCGTTTGCGGAGAAGGAAGAGGTCATGCAGGAAGAGCTCTGCCAGTCATTCACTGGCTTAAAAAAAGGCATGACGTTCGTGTTGTTGCAGGGGAAGTTGCCTTTGAAATGCTTCAGAAGAATTTGGATAATTTACAACCCACGTGTAGTTTTCGACTTATTTTCAGAGATTCAAACGTATGTGTGTGGCGGACAATTGCTTATAATATGGTTCGTGCACGAATGTATGCGCTCTCACTTTTGAGAGTGTTGCAGCTTATTCACAATTTTCGGCCGCATGTTATTATTACTGATTTTGATTATGCAACAAATTGGGCGGGCTGGCTTACTAGAACGCCGGTCATAAGTCTCGATAACCAAATGATTTTGCGCGTGTGCAACGCTCCAAAGCCAAAAAGCGCCTTTGCTGAATTCGTAACACGTGTTGGAATGCGAATTGTTTCACCTGGGGCAAGGTTTTATGTTGTTCTGTCATTCATTCCTTGCAGAATAAATGTGACTAACGCAATTGTTGTACAACCGATTGTACGTGAGGAAATACAATCCCTTCGTTGCACAAGAAAAGGGCATATTCTCGTCTATCAAACTTCTCCAACAAGTAGCGAAATTATTTCCGTATTAAAGAGTGTGCCTTATAAGTTCTCTGTGTACGGCATGAACAAAATTGGAATAGAAAAAAACTGTAGATTTGAAGAGTCGCATAAGCAATTTATTAAGGATCTTGCCTCTTGTGACGCAGTAATCACAAATGGAGGATTCACATTAATTACAGAAGCGATGTTGCTTGGAAAGCCAGTATTGTCAGTTCCAATAAGAGGACAGTACGAACAGACAATGAATGCGTTTTTACTTGAAAAGAACGGACTTGGCGTTTGGAGCAAGAAAATAACTGTGAATTCAATTGAACAATTTATTTCTTCCCTCCCGAAATTGCGAGAAAATCTTTCCAGCGCACCATGGAAAAATCTAACAAAGTGGAAGATAGGCATGACGATCGCACTAAAAAAAGCGAAGAAGAATTTTTAAATCTAAAATGATGGACCGTAGCAGGAATCTTGTAATATCCATGAATCTAAGCCTACGTTGTGATCGTACTTAGGTGGATTCTTATCGTTTGTTCTCTTTTTGGGCCTCTCTTCCGTCAGATCATTCAACGTAACTCCTAATTCTTGTGCAATCAAATATATATTGTAAATACGAGAATCATGCTTTCCTCCCTCTATTCTACTTAAAGACGCTTGTTGAATTCCGAGTCGACTAGCTAAGTCCATCTGCTGTATTCCTTGAGACACACGGTACATAGTAATATTCCTGCCAATGGTGCGTTGTAGCTCACTCCTGTCCATGTCTAATTCACGTGCGTGGTTCTTATAAATCTAATAGTTCTGTAGAAGAGATTTTGAGTTGTAGTCCTCGTTTAAGATTTTCTGAGTGAGCGAGAATGAAATCGAGAATCATTCCTGCACAAACTATATATAGCCATATTTTGGGCAGATAGTTGTGCAAAAGACAAACGATTTGAAGAAGTTGAATTTGATAGCAAACACTATTCGACAGAATATTATTCGAATGCTTCTTGCTGCAGGAACTGGGCATCCTGGTGGTTCTCTTGGTATGGCAGATGTTTTTACTGCGTTGTACTTCTCTATTTTGAATCATGATCCTAAAAAGCCCCTCTGGCAGAAACGTGACTCTCTGATTCTTAGCAACGGACATATTTGTCCTGTTCTTTACGCGACAATGGCAGAGGCAGGGTATTTTCCGTCTGAAGAATTGTTGACATTAAGAAAACTTGGTTCTCGATTACAAGGGCATCCACATAGAGAAACATTGGCTGGTTTGGAAACAACATCAGGTCCTCTAGGTTCTGGCTTAAGTCAAGCTGCAGGCATGGCGATTAGTCTAAAAATGGACAAGAAAAAAAGCAGGGTTTTTTGTGTGATGAGTGATGGAGAGCATGATGAAGGAAACACGTGGGAAGCAGTGCTTTTTGCTGCAAAGTACAAATTGAATAATCTTGTTTGTTTTATGGACAGGAACAACATTCAAATTGATGGACTCACTGAGGATATCATGCCGCTCAATAGTCTTAAAAAAAAATATGAGGCATTTAATTGGAATGTGTTAGAAATAAACGGAAATGAAATTTCAGAAATTCTTGTTGCATTCAAAGCTGTGCATAGATTAAATGATGCGCCAACAATGATTATTTGTAACGTTATTCCGGGAAAAGGAGTTTCGTTCATGGAAAATGATTCTGAATGGCACGGGAAAGCACCAAATAAAGAACAGGCAGCACAAGCGCTTGCGGAACTCGAACAACAAAAAGAGTATTTGCTCAAATCATTCATGCTTAAATCATTCAAAAGAATAAAACAACAAATCAAAAAGAAAAATAGGGGAATACAATGAAAAATGCCGCAATGCACTTGAACAGTGCACAACCACTTCCGAGCGCAGCAACAAGAGATGGTCTTGGTGAAGGACTATTAATTGCAGGAAAAGAGAAAAAAGTTGTTGTTCTTTGTGCGGACTTAGCAGAAAGCACGCGTACTGTGGCATTTAAAAAAAAGTTTCCAGATCGTTTTATCGAGGTTGGGGTTGCTGAACAAAATCTTGTAACAATTGCTTCAGGAATGGCCTCAATGGGTAAGATTCCGTTTGCAGCAAGTTTTGCAGCATTCTCTCCTGGAAGAAACTGGGAGCAGATACGAACAACAATTTGTTACAACAATGTTGCAGTAAAAATTGCTGGTTGTCATGCGGGTCTTTCTGTTGGTCCTGATGGTGCAACGCATCAAGCACTTGAAGATGTAGCACTAATGCGAATACTTCCGAATATGACTGTGATCGTTCCATGTGATGCTATTGAAGCAGCAAAAGCAACAATCGCAGCAGCACAGCATCCAAGTCCAGTCTATCTTCGTTTTGGAAGAGAAAAAACTCCGACGATAACAACACAAGAAACTCCATTTTCTATTGGGAAAGCTAATATTATAATTGAATCAAATAATCCTTCGTGTGCACTAATTGCAAATGGCATTCTTGTTTCTGAAGCGCTTCTTGCAGCTGAAACGCTCAAGAAAGAATACGGCATAGAAACTCTCGTGATTAATTGTCACACAGTAAAGCCACTTGATGAAAAGACTATTCTTGATGCTGCGAGAAGATGTGGAAAAATAGTGACTGCTGAAGAGCATCAAAAAGCAGGAGGACTCGGTTCAGCAATTGCAGAATTTCTTGCACAAAGTGACGTACCAACTCCTATGCGGTTGGTTGCTGTTGATGACTCATTTGGCGAGTCAGGAACAGCTGAGGAATTGCTCAAAAAGTACCATTTAACTGCAAAAGATATTGTTGCGAAAGTTCAAGAGCTTGTTTCATCACATGAACCTCCAAGTGAAGGTGCTGTAGAGGGCGAGCGAATTACGCGCAGGGAAGGCACTGCACTTATACTTTCAAATGGAACAACAGTGCGCACAATTCCTGAACTGCATTACGCGCTGATGAGTATGAGTGATGGAGATTTTAGTAAGCACATGGAGAAAGGCAGTAATGATTTTGCAGAATGGATACGTGCAGAGTTTGAAGATCATTCTCTTGCAAATGCGCTCGAAAAATGCACAACAAAAGAGCATGTAGCTGCGGTTCTTGCATTTAGGAAATAACAATGGTAACTTCGTTACGTTCAGTTGAGTCGAGCGGTTCGTGTATGGAATATTTGCTTGTGTGTAAAGATTGATGTTGCTTTTTTTTGGGTTCAATTATTCTTCGAGTCGTGACTTTTCATTAGCTGCGTAGCAACTGCGCATATGTAGGTTTGGAGAGCTAAGAATCTCTGGCGCTCTTGAGGAATTGCTGCAGATACTACAACTGCGATTTCTTTTTTTGTAGCTATTTTTTCAGCAAGCGAACGAAGATCGTTTGGATACAAAGGTTCAACTTCTTCGGCACCAATTGTTGGTGCGAAATCGGCAAGCAAAATCGGGGAACTATCGAATTTTAATGTGTGCATTAATGGAATTTTAAGTGGAATTGATCGCATTACATTTGCATCTTGAAGGTACATTCGTCCATCTAGTGATTCCTCATGCGGGATACAAAATGCGCCATGCTTTTCGTTTGTTAACAATTCTTTAAATCCCAGATATGCAGTACAATTGCGTGCGAGTAGCACTATTTGTTCGTCTTGATATTTTCTTGTCGCGATAGGTTGTCTGTTTCTTAAACCAATAGCAAAAGATAAATTGAGATATTCGCGTAAAAGTGATTCGTTTGGTGCGTTCTCATTCCCTGAATAAATATCATCTCGAAGTTCTATCCATTTCTGTTTCAATTCTTTCTCTTCTTTAGTTGTCATAAATGGAATGCGTTCATTTTTCTTTGTGCCGTAATATCCTCCAATAATTGCGCCAAGCAACGCCACGCTTATGCTGCCAATGTATGCTCCTGCAGTTGCAAGTTCGCTTTGGAGCAAGTGACAAGTTGGTTGTAGGAGGGCAAAAATTGAACCAAGGGAGTAGAATGCGGTCAGTTTTGCATCTTGGAGGGTTTGAATTGGAGGGGGGACGGGTTTTTCTCTGTGCTTAGTGCTAGCGTAGCTGTAACCTAGTGCGTAGCCTGCGATTCCTGAATAAATCGTACAGCTCAGTGCGCGTACACTATCATCAAGATTCATAAGTAGTCCTCCAAGCGATCTCCAGTTGTGAGCCCATTAAAAAGATGCAGATAATCTTCAAAGACTGCAATGTCTACTTTATCATGTCGTACGGGAAGCACGCGAGAGTTTTTGCCTGCCGCA
>JAHFPE010000049.1 GCA_023261345.1 Candidatus Woesearchaeota archaeon | reverse complement strand
GATGTTTATGGCAAAACTTTAGACATTATTAATTTGCACCTTGTCCCCTGCGCTTGGTATGGTATTGATCCTTTGAGCAAAGCAAGTAAAAACATGCGAAAAAATGTCATCACAACTATGGGAGCACCGAGTGCCTGCATGATTGTTCAAGGGGATTTCAACTATGATGATGAAACACTCGCTGAGTTTCTCCCATCGCTCTTTGATAAAAAAGGGTTTTCAGAAGTACGACAACGAGATCCAACTCGTCCAAATGGCAAACGAGTAGATCATGTACTGTACAGAGGCGCAGATGTTATCTCGTCACACGTTGTAGCGCCAAATGGGAACTTACACAACACAGAAGTTCTCACTGATCATTATCCAATTTTGACGAGATTTACTATCCGCGGCTGTACGGATAACTATCGGTTGCCAAGCACCAAACCCTTACCTGACCCAAACAATGACAGAACATGTGTCAGTATGCATTAATACCCTACAGTTATTTCTCAATTCGGAGGATTTCATTAATCTCATCTTCACTTACTGCAGCACCGTGCAGTTTTACCGCCCAGAGCACAGAATCAAGTAGCGAACTCCGCTCTTCTGCACTGCTCTTCCTTGAAAGATATTTGTCCAGTAAGCCGCGTTCGTACGCGATTGTTGCGAGCTCGACACTACGAATAATACTGATGTTTTTGCACGTAGTAACTATCTTTTGTGCCGCAGTAGCATTCATAGAAATTGCATTATGAAATCTGTGGCGAAGAATCTTTTGCAGTGATGCCGGCTGCTCAACAACTGTTCTTGTAATTCGCTCATCCATCACAACAGCACTCGCGTTCTTGAGTATTGAAACTGCCAGTGCCTCCATCTCGCCACGCTGACAAATACGAAGAGGCTGACCTCGCGAAGAAAATATATTGTTCGCAAGCAACAATAACTCATCACCTAACTTTGCAACTTTGGCATCATCAATAAGCGTAAGCACACCAATTTCAAGTTGCTGTCTTACTTGGTATGCCTCAAACTTAAAGCGCTTCATCACAAGAGGATGCTCAACAATTTCATAATACACAGAACGAGGAATCAGAAACGTTCCATGAAACGCGTCGCGAAGAGGCTCTAAAATCCATAGCAAATTATTGCCCGTAAGACTAATAATTGGGCCAGAATCAAACACCAATGTTTTCATGTGAACAGCCCTCGAGCGATCTTCAAGCGCTTACCAACAGAAAGTGTGTGAAGTGGTTGTGTTTCTTGCACAGTCGTATTTCCGACATATCTTGCAAGCTCCCACTGTGAAATGCCAAGAAGTGACGCTACAGCAGCAATACTAAATCCACTTTCGAATAGTTTTGAACCTTTCTTAATGCGCGCTTTTTCAAGAATTTCTTGAAAGTACAAATTAATCTTGTTATCAACCATTTGAATATGACGAGTCAAGCGCTGAATTGACTTTTTGTATGCAGAATTATCATCTGATGATAACGCGTTCACCGCAGTTTGCAATAACAAGATCATTGGCGCAAGAGGCTTTTCTTCTCCACCACGCGAAACAAGCTTTCCAAACGCATATGTAACAAGCGCAATTCCAAGCGCATCTTCGTCATGAAATACTGCTGCTAATTCAATTGCTCTATCAGATAATGCAGCAAGCGCAAAACTATCTTTACTTTCTAGAGAAGGAATAGCTTGCGTAAGAATCTCAACAACATTACTTCTAACTTGGTCTTGCATCATAACTGCAGTCACACATTTTTTTTTAGTATTTAAAACATAACATTCTGCAGATCACTCGCCTCGCTAAAGCTCGATTCGCTCACAGCAGATGGTTACTTACTAAGACAGTAACGTACCGCCTCATTTATAGTATTCTATATCACGCAACTTTTGCAGCAATCCCATCAAGAGGACTTGCAGACCGCGCCACATTCGAGCCACCATATTTTGTTCGTGGTTCTGCAATTGAACGAGTCACATCAACTGCACCATCATACCTCACAGCATACCGAACTGCGCGATTCAAACCGAACATGCTTTCACGCAATGCTTCTCTCAATTCATTTCTTTCTCTACCCAAAAATTCTCTAATTGTTTCGTAGCTCATAGTACTGCCTCCACCCCGACGTGCGGGTCATTAGTTACAATTGGCAAAGGAATTTTTCTCGAACGAAGCTCACGAAGCGATGCACAACCATTTTCAACCATAACCTTTCTTGCAACAAGCGCTTCCAAATGTTCTAAACGTTCCTGAATTACTTCCATTGAAATTTTTTCTGGAAAATCACTTGATTCAGTTCCTGGAACATCAGTATATCCCCAAAGACCATAATACGCAAACTGAAGGCGTTCCAATAAATCGCTAGTCTGCTTGAAATCCTCTTCAGTCTCTCCAGGAAATCCTACAATAACATCAGTTCCCAAACCCAACTCGGGAATTTTTCTCTTAAGAGATAACGCCATCTGTTCAAATTCTTCAGCAGTGTAATGTCGCTTCATTCTGCCAAGGATTCTACTTGAACCAGACTGCAATGGCAAACCAAAGTACGGAACTAAACGTTTTTGTGAAACCCCATCGCAAATAATATCTGATAATACTCCATCTCGCTGATGACTTGTCGTGAACCACCACGGGTTCAGAACATTAATTTTCATCAAATGATTACCATCAAGATCGTACAAGGTGCGAAGCAATTTCACAAGACTAGATCCAATATCTCTACCGTATGCACCCACATCTTCACCAAGAAGAGTGACAGAGGTCGGAGAGTTTTCCTCAACGATTCCATTGGAAAATCCATCAATTTTTCCAACAGCAATTCCTCGAGTAATTTCTTGAATTGTACTTGCAATAAGCTCAATTGGATAACTCTTCAATGGGCCTCTTCCTTTTGGAATTGCGCAGAATGTACATTTGCTTGCACAACTTCGCGCCACAGTAATCTCTGCGTAATTCGCTTCTTCAAATATTGAAGTAGGAATCTTACTTTCTAAATTCTGCGCATTTAAGTCACCAATAATTCCTGCCAGGCCAGTCCACGGAACTAAATAGTCGAGCTTGGGCATATCTTTCTTGATTACATCAGTGTAAATTCCCGCAGCACAACCTGTTGCAATAAGTTTAGAATTTTGTTTTCGCTCACCATTGACTTTTTCATACAACCTTTTGGATTCGTTATACGCCTCGCCCTGAAATCCGCAAAGCGAAACAACAAGAAGATCTGCACTGTCTGCCTTATCTGTAATAAAATAACCGGCTTTGCTTAGTTCATCCCGAAGCAAATCACGATCTGCCCTTGCAGTCTGACAACCATTCGTAACAACATACGCAACAGGTGATTTATTCTTTGGTTGGTCTAGCATTGCAGCGGTCATGGTTTCACCCTGCTTCTCTAGAGAACACGGCTAATATATTTTCTGCTCAAAAAATTACACAAAAAAGCCTAAATTTATAATAAGATGCACATCAAAGAGAATTCATGGCGCTTTCAGACCTCGATAAACGATTGTTATACGAACTAAGTAAGGACGCTCGCCAAACATACAAACAGCTCGCACAACGAATAAATTCAATAAAAGAAGTTGTCGCGTACCACATTACGAAACTACAAAAGGAAGGAGTCATCACAAAATTTGTACCAGTAATATCATTAACGAGATTGGGCGTGTACACATTCAAACTCTATGTACGACTGCACGGTTTGACAAACACTACAGAACAAGAATTGTATAATCGCTTAATTGATAGTGATGACATAGCGTGGGTTGCAAGCTGTGTTGGACAATGGGACATTCTAATTGCAATGTACGCGCCAGATATTGTGACGTTCGCCCAAAAGAAAAACAAACTACTTCAAGACTTTAGCGAATACATAGAATCGTACGACGTTACAATGATCGAAGATGCACTTGTATTCAACAGAGACTATCTCATCAAAAAAAAACCAGACTACAGAAAAGAATTCGTATTCGGCGGACCACAAGAATACACGGAACTCAAGCAAGAGGAATGGCAACTCCTTTTTGAAATACGAAACAATGGAAGGTATGAAGCTCTTGCAGTCGGAAGAAAACTAAAACGCGATTCACGAACAGTAATTTCTGATGTGAAACGGTTACAAAAACAAGGCATCATTCAAGGCACAACAACATTTGTCAATCTATCTAAATTGGGAATGCAATTACACAAGCTCTGCGTGCATTTGGGATCGCACAAGAAGATCGATGTAAACCGACTTATTGCCTTCACAAAAACAAATCCCAATGTCATTCATTTAATTCGATCACTTGGCCAATGGGAACTTGAAATCGAACTTGAAGAAACAAGCGCAGCAAACATCAATTCCTATGTTCGAGAATTAAAAAATACTTTTCCTAACGTCATCAAACGAATTGACGTGGTAACAATCACTGAGGAGCACAAAATTGAGTTTTTTCCTGCGAAACCCGCGTAAATATTATTTTTTCCACCGCTCAATATCAGATGTTGGACCCACAATTAACCCAAGCATTGCTGCACAGTCAAGCAAGCCATGTGCATAATTCAAACAAGCAAACGCGCGAACACGGTCTCCTTTGCTAGCAAAATATGTTGCATCAGAAACATACTGCTGTGCAAGTGCGAGGCACTTCTTTCCAGTTGGTTTTTGTACGCGTGCACACGCAAGAGCATCAGAAGTTATTCTCGTGTATCTTGCAAGATGCGAGAGAAGCACTTTTTGAGGAGAGGTTTTCTGGACTTCAGAGACCTGAGAATTCGACATTACTTTTTTGAGATGATCTTTCATTTTATGCGCTCAAACCTATTTTCATTCATTTTTGCTCCAGTAGCAAGCTCATTGTTTTTTATCCCCCTATTTAATATTTTCTCTGTCAATTACGATACCTTTTTATGCTTCTTCTAGCTCAATCAGAACATGAACAGATTATTATTCTTGGGGACTGGCAATGGCATGCCAATACACTCGTCTTGCTCAAGCGTACTTGTTGAATCACAAAGTACCAACTTGCTGCTTGATTGTGGAGGGGGCCACGATATTCTTAAACAATTCAAAACCGCGAATAAGGATCCAACAATGATACAAAACATCTTCATATCTCATTATGACAGCGATCACATTTTAGGCTTCATTCCATTAGTGCGAGCATTTCATCGCTGGGCAGCACCACAAAAAAGAAAAATATTTTGTTCAGCCAACGTAAAGAATGCAATTGACTCAATGTTCTCATTCATTGCGAGCAATCATTGGAAAGCAGTTGCGCCATACTTTGAATTTGTCATACTCAAGAATGGGGAAAAATACGAGATTGGAGATTTTGCTGCACAGTACTTCGATTTGCAAAGCAAGAAAACCTCCCAATTCGGTTGTGTTATAACCTTTTCAAATGGAAACAAATTGGCGTTCCTTGGCGATGAACCATTGCATGACGCATGTAAAACCTATGTGCAAGGTGCAGAGGTTTTAATTCATAATGCCTTCTGTTTGGAAAGCGAAAAAGAAACGTATAAGCCACGTGAAAAAAACCATAGTACAGTTACGGAAGCTGCAGAAACTGCCACTTCGCTAAATGTAAAAACCCTCATACTTCTTCACATGGAAGACACGACTCTTGAAACGAGAAAGAAAAAATATGCTCAAGAAGCACAGAAATTCTTTTCTGGAAAAATATTTGTTCCAAATGATTTAGATACGTTTGAATTCTAAAGTAACATTCGAGGAGTCTCTTTCTCATTTGCATATTTCAATTCAGCATGCCTGCCATTCTCAAGTATGTCGTTCACTACCGCTCTTCCACCAGATGTAAGTAGAACATCAACAGTGATATTTGCGTTTCTATTCCATAATGAATCAAGCACTGCACCTCGCTCAATAAAGTACTGCTCAATGCCATACTCGACAAAGAGAGTTACGCTTGCATTTCGATCTTGAACATTCACTGAAGAGTCGATTAATGGAGGAGGAGAAATATGGTTTTGCACCTCACGCACTTTTCCAGCAATAAAGGTTCCTTCTGGCAGTGTAAACGAAGCACTCGCATATCTCCAAATTCCGGTCTCATCTTCTTGCAAAGAAACGTACACTGTTTTTCCCAGAATTTTTTGCCGTTCTCTTTCACACTCTAAACTGTAACCCACTTCCCAAGTAGGACGACACGTCAAACCAGAATAAGCTATGTTCAAGGCAGTGGCAGGAATGCTTGAGATTTCGTATGATAAAGTAAAGTACTGCCCTCGGATTGGATCAAGCGGATCAATTGGTCGAAGCGCAAGCGTGACGTGCTTTCCTGTAATAAATGGCCACGCAAGATATAGAATCATCACTCCAAGT
>JAHFPE010000048.1:3507-6624 GCA_023261345.1 Candidatus Woesearchaeota archaeon | reverse complement strand
CAACCATCTCCATTGTCATCTAGACACTGAGTTAGTATCTTGTCTCTCTTACAGACTCTTCCCACTGTACATGAGTCTTCACATATATCACAATCTCCAGCTACTGCAAGTGATTCATTTGTTTTAACGCACGCTTTAAGAGCTTGCGGCAAGGAACTATTTTTTAACACGAGTACGGCAAGACGTACATCTTCGCTTCTTCCACCGACAACAAATAACCACCAGACTGGACCAATATCTCTAAACTCAAACTGTGTTTCTCCAAATACAATACGTTTACTGAAGTTTTTCCCAATGAAAACATTGCTTTTGTTTGTTCCAAGGAAAAGTAAGTTTTCTCCTGCACTCACAAAATCTCTTGCCGCAACAATTCCGCTCGACACACCTGCACATGTGGAAGGTATACCATCTCCATCTTCATCACTTGTTACAACCGCGCCTGTAAGAACGCTTGCTGCACCTGTAACACTTGGAATGAACGAGTTTGCTCCATTCGGACAGGACTTTTCAATCGCAACATCATCAAGAATAATATCTGCAGCTGGATTTGTTGTGTTATCAATTCCTATTCCAGCAACTCTGAAGTTTGTATCAACAAATGATGCGGGTAGAGTTAGGAGTTCAGAGCAGTCAAGCAGAACTGTAAGAGCAGTATTATTCAAACGCACTTTTAACGTGTGCTTCCCCGGGCTCACAAACGGAAGCAAAATCTGTGTTGATACAGTTGGTTGAACACTTGAGAACAAAAGCCCAGGAGTCCATTTTTCAATAGAAAGCTGCTTTTGCGTACCAAAAGTTCGAATCCCAATTGCAAACAAATCAGACGGACTGTCATTTGATGCAAACACCAAGAACACATTTTCATTCACATCAACAAAAGAAACACTCGCTGAAGCAATAGTTGAAGATACGTTGAGAAGCATCACTCCTACCTTGCTGCGATTGACAATATTTCCTGTTCCGTTAAATATTACAGTTATGTTTCGTAAAATCCAATTTGCACTTGAGTCAAAAGTGTTTGTTGCGACAATAGTTCTACCTGCTGAATCGCAAGTTATGCCGCACGTGCCATTCACACAAGACTGTCCATTCGCACAATCAGTAGTTGCTCTACAACCAATGCACGCATTATTTTGACAGAAGGTTTTACTCGCGTTAAGTGCACTACAAGTAGAGCTTGACGCATTTACTTCCAAACACTCAACACATTTTCCAGGCCCTCGTACATTTGAGAAGATGTCCTTACAGATTTTTTTTGTTGAAAACACTTGTCCGCACGTTGCATCAGTCATACATTCAATACAAAAACCAGTTACTGGTGCGATGCTTCCACAGATTGTTCCTGGAATTGTTGAACAAGCGTTTAGCCGTCCAGTGCAACTTGTGCATGTTCTATTCACACATTCAAGGCCAAATGAACACTGACTATTTGTTGCACAGCAAGCTCCTGATTGAATGACAACTGCGCCTGCACATTCAGCAACGCACTGATTAGAAAATGTTTTTCCATCGCCACATACTGGCGTGTCAGTTAAAGGACATGAACACGCTTTTGAAACACGAAGAGCGGCAAGTTCAGGCGCTCCTTGCGCAATTGCAGCGCCGACATTAATCGCTGCTTGCCAACTCACAGTGTTTGGAAGATTTCTACTTGAGAAAAAACGTGATGAATTAACGTTCCATGCTGCAAGTACTGATCCAGTTTGTAGCACAGTTATACTTGAACGTCCATCGTTTCCATTTGTTGTGCTCATAGGAATAAAATCTGGAAGTTCAACAACAGTCAAGTTATCAAACGTTGCATTCGCATTCAGAGTAACTCCTCCAACTCGTCCTGTGGCTACTGCAGAGTCTCGTAAGTCAAGTCGTAAAACGTCATTGAAAAATATCCTAATTGATGTGCTGTTCAGTTCTATTCGTGCATGGTTATTTCCCGAACTAATGTTTCCCAAACTTTCACCTAAGGGAGTTACGATACCATCAAGCACACGAACAAGCGAAACAGTATTCACATCGGCAAAAAACAACACACGATACAATGAGCTATTTGAAATCACACGGAATGCAATACCAGCACTACCCGCAACTGGAACCGCTACATCTGCTTCTATGATACCATTTAGTAGAGTTATTGGAATTGTTGCAAGTGAATTTTCACGTACAACTAATTGGCCTCCAACTACGGATGAGTTTCCTTGATCAATAGAGAAATTTTCTGATGAATTAGCAAATGTTGCGTACGCAAGAGTTTTTCCAATGAGCGCACTTGATGATATGTTGTTGTTCACGTAGGCGAGAATTGGAGTTCCTCCTGCATTAAACGTGCTAGAAGGAGATCTGCCCTTAAACAAACGAATTGCAGGCTGGACAGTCTTTCCTAAGCGATACACAGCAGTTGTTATGTAATCTTCACCAGCAAGGCTTGAGGTCCACGCAAGAAGTGTTTGTCCCTGACTATTTGCTGCTATGCTTACAGATTCATTTTGGTTTTTTCCTGTGAAAAGAGTCTCTGGCAAGGATCTTTGCCCAGGAACTTGCACTGTATTCCACGCAGCACCATTGAGTTGGCTGAACATGACAAATGGACTTGTGAATGCTGCTTGTGCGCCTGAAAACGCATTGAAAACTACTTTTGGACCAACTGCTGGCTGCGCAGAGAATAGCACGCCTTCTTGCCCAAATGAAGTGCCATTCCACTCTCTAAATGCAATGAACTGTTGGTTGGGTGCAGGATTCTTGACATACACGAGCATTCCGTCAGATGAATTCACATTAAATGCAAATGATGGTTGTGTTCCTGCGCTTAAGTTCACTGGTACATTCCACGTTCCGTTAAATATGCTATACGTCAGATTCTTTGTTAAGTCCTCATGTACCCATACTCCAAGGGCACTGCAGGAATTATTGAACCTCAATCCATCAAGAGAAACTGAACTGTCATTTCCAGATAAATTATGCAGCACTTCCATTCCTGAAATTAGCGTACCATTTACATCAACGGCTGTCCAGATACCTGCAGCATCAAACCAACGACTGCCAACTACACGAATAGACGTTACATTCACTGTCCCGTTCGTGCTGTTAAGAACAGTTTTCGTTACATTGACTGGAACGAGC
>JAHFPE010000048.1:0-3497 GCA_023261345.1 Candidatus Woesearchaeota archaeon | reverse complement strand
CGAGCAATAATGCGTCAGGACAACCAGCTGGCTCACACACATCACCAATTCCATTTCCATTTGAATCACGTTGATCTGCATTCGCTCTCGTTTGACAGTTATCTGTGCAGTCTGGAGTGCCATCCCCATCTGAATCAATAAGCGAACCTGCAGAATTCACGAATACTCTGTCGTTTTTTCCAGGACATTTATCACACGCATCTCCAACTCCATCACCGTCGCTATCTTTTTGATCAGGATTTCGAACTCCGGGACAATTATCAACAATGCAATTTGTCAAGTTCGCAGCAGAAACCCAACCATCCAAAATTGTTTGAGCAGCAGCAACCTCATCTCGATTTGCGCTATTTCCAACAATGATAGTTCCATTGATGGTTCTGCCGAAAACAAATGGCGCAGGGTACGAACCAAATCCACTTGGTAATTGCACTGCGTTTCCAACACTTATTTGTCCTGGAAACGGAAGTGAAAACGACGTTGAGAATGATTCAAAAAATCCACCCATAACCAAGATGAGCATCACGGTCATGCAGACGTATGCAAGAAACATTCCCGGATGCGTGAATGTGTTTGGAGGAGTATGAATTTTTCTCTGTTTTTTGGCGTGAACATCACTCATATGTTGGCTTGTTCCACCCCTCTTTTGCAGCATGGTCATAATCGAAAACGTATACTATAAAAAGGTTACCTTCAACAACGTCGAGAAACATGCGCAAATTACTTACGACTACCTTACTCGAAACAAAAGCCCAAATTCGATTCATACTACTTTGAGGAGCTTACGTATGAAAAGCAAAAAAAATGGAAAATACACAATCACCAAGAGTGAAACAGTATACAAAAATCCGTGGATTAAAGTTACGCAAGACACTGTGGTTCGTCCGAATGGAGAGAATGGAATCTTTGGAACTATTGATATGCTTGCAGGTTCAACAGTACTTCCTGTTGATGAAGACCTGAACGTTTATCTCTCTTGCGAATTTCAGTACGCTCTTGGCAAAGAATCTTTAGAGTGCATGAGTGGAGGAATGAACAAGAACGAAACTCCTCTTGCTTGTGCAAAAAGAGAACTTGCTGAAGAACTTGGAATAAGCGCAAAAGAATGGACTGCCCTTGACTACACAGATCCATTCACATCTCTCATTCGCAGCAAAGATCACATGTTTTTGTGCAGAAATTTAGCGTTTGGCACGTCGGCAAATGAGGCAACCGAGAAAATCATATTGGTAAAAATTCCTCTTGATGTTGCGTTACAAAAAGTAATGTCTGGAGAAATCACGCATGCAACAAGTTGCGTTCTTATACTCAAAGTTGCAATGTTACTTCAACAGAAGAAACTATAATTTTGATAGAACAGAAAATATGTAGTAAACTCGTTCTCACTCACAAAAAAAAGACATTTTCCTTGTTATGATTAGCGACTAAAAAAAAAACTCTACAACTAGCAACCAGTTTATCATATCATTATTTTCACTATATCACTACAACTAGCAACGAGTATTTATGCGTGGGAAAGTGTCCCCCCGATACCCCCCCCTCACGACGACTATTACGACTACTCCTACGACGACGAAACGACGACCAAAGAAAACGAAAAAGTCGCATGAATAATGAACACGAACAGTAAAACGCGTTCCGCGGCCATCCCCTCACTCGCCTGAATGTTCTCGTCAAAGCAGAGCTGCAAGCTTTGAATCCAAATTCGAGCAATCATCTGAACTAAAACTAGCATCGCCCATCTTTTTTTATATTAATTTAGAGAGTTACCTCTTGAAAAAGCAGTTCAACGCGAGGTTACTTCTTCTTGTGTTGTCCTGTTTTTTTTGCAGATCTTTCTTGAGGCACTCCTTGTTCTGGTACAAGTGGCTCAAAAATCAGTCCGCAGTCTCTGCAAATCATTTGGTCCTTCACAGTGCTAACCACAACACTTGTAGAAGCACAGTCAGGACAGATGGTCTCTGGCATCAAAAGCTGTTTTTAGGAGTGCTATTTAAACATTTCGACCAAAAGTGCTGTGAAAAGTATTTTTCAGTCTTTGTCCTTCTGTCCCGCAGATTTACAGAAAATTCTTTAATCACTATTAATCTCAAGTCGCGTTAGGAAAAAAGTCGTATCAGTGTCGGAACCATCAGTACACCCATGACGTGTGTTCGTGCAATTCCTGTGCTTTGAGGAATAAGTCCAAGTGCAGTTGCAACTGCGAGTGTTGCAATTCCTTGCATTCCACTTGTGAATAGAGTTGCAAAAAAAATAATGACTATGACTATTCCTGCAGCCCATCTGGTTTGTATGTTTTTCATACGAGGAATTAGTTCTCGTGCAAGTCTAAGTGTGAGAAACGTGGTGATGCTTGTCACTACCAAAACGAGGGCTGCAATAAGAACAACTGTGTTTGTGTTTAGTGTGACGTGTTCTGCAAGTGTTGCAATAACTCCGTTTCGTGCTTTGTGTAATGTGGCAGCACTCACTGAAGAAAAAATTATTTCTGCTCCAGCAATGCTGCTCACAAGAAAAATGTATTGCGTGGTTGTTCGTGCGAGTGGCTTGACAAAGAATAGAGATTGTGCAGGAGTAATTGACGGAAGAAGAGTTATTGCTGCGCAAGAGAATATGCTGCCAACCCAAGAGAGTGTTGTGGAGATTGGTTCGAGTTTTGTGAAGTTGGTTGTTGTTTGAAGTTGTTTTTTTTCAATGATTTTTTTTGCGCGTATGCTAAGAAGTAATCCTGGTAGCGCAAAAAGCCCCGAGAACAAGGGAAGGAGCGGTTCTTGCATGTGGTCAAGAGTGATTGTACCAAGCAATCCTGAGAGCAGGAATACGAGAATCGCCCATACTTTGCGAGTCCACGTTTTTTCTGCAAGAATGAACACGAGTGTGAGAATAAGGAGAATGTATGCAAGATAGGGGTATATCATGCTGTTAGCAAGAGGAAGAATAATGAATACAAGCGGAAGAAGAATGCAACTTCCAATTACTCCTGCAAGTGTTCCAAGAATACTGATGCGAATTGCATCCAAACTTCGTCCTTGTTCTGCCATTTTGTGGCAGGGTAGTATGTTCATAACATGTTCTGCATCTGGCGCGCCAAGAAGAACATTAGGGATAATATCAACAACTACATGTACAGCGCTCATTGTGACTAGGATGCAAAGGACAATACTTGGTTCTTGAATCATACTTGGAAGAATGCTTGCTGCAAGATTGGGATGAAGCCCAGGAGTTACTCCTGCAAGCATGCCAAGTAAAATGCTAGCAAGAATGGTTCCCATGACGCTGAACAGATCAGTCATGGTTCTGCCGCCTCAATGCTTGTTGCAATGATTTCTGGTTTTCCCTTGTACGCACTAACTCTTCCTTTGATCACAACGCGTTTTCCGACGTGAGGTGCTTCTTGTTTGAAGAGAACTATAGGAAGTTGTGGAGTGGGTGTTATTGTGAGGATTGTTGTTGTTCCATGTTGCTCAACGTGCGTTATTGATCCATGCGCGATAAGGTCT
>JAHFPE010000047.1 GCA_023261345.1 Candidatus Woesearchaeota archaeon | reverse complement strand
ATTCGGATACCAATATTTGCATGAGCAAGGCGTTAGGTATTCTGATGAATTGCAAGAGGAGAAAGTGCTTGAAGAAGGAAGAGAAAATGATACTGAAGATGAAGATCCAAGAATAAATTTTTTGCGAAAGATGCTGACGAATCGAAGAAGAGCGTAGTCTTTTTATACAACTTCCTCTTTACAGCAACGTGCAATACTTCACTATTGACGAAGCAGAGAAAATTCTTCCAACTGTGAATAAGCAAGTGCGAAAACTTCAGCAACTGCGCGAAAATGTTGCAAAAGTTGTTTTGAACCAGCAAGTATTTCAACATGCAGTTCGGGCAACAAACGAAGATGGCTTTGTTTTCTTGGTGAAGGCAGACATTGAAACTAATCTTGCATTTCACAAAGCGTGCCACGCATATTATAAAGAACTTCAAACTCTTTGCCAAATTGGAGCTGTACTTAAAGACGTTGAACGAGGAGTTGTTGATTTCTATCACAAACTTAACGGACGAGACATTTGTTTGTGCTGGCAAGTTGGCGAGAACTCAATTTCGCATTGGCACGAATCAAGTGCGGGTTATAGCAAAAGGAAAAAGCTTGTGAATCTTGATAAGGCAATTGGCGCTGAAATTGTTAGAAAACTGGGAACGTAACGTGGAGTTCTACATCTGGAAGTTTTTTTAAACTCGCGCACACTTGAGTTAAGTTCGATAATGATGGATTTATCCCACGGCTCTCTGACTGTTCAAGTCCAAGATTTATAAGGATACTTGGAGTTGTGAATATTATGGAAGCTAGCGACCTTAATCTGCGAGTATTAAGAGAATCACTAGAACACTCTTTGCGTCATTACGAAGAGAAAACAGGAATGACATTTCTAGATTTTCCGGATCTGTCTCTAACTCCTGAAAAACCAAACTCTGCAAGGACAATTATTCCAGTTGCTTTTGAAGGATCGAGAATGGGAGAGCTATATACTATTGTTTTTCTAAAAGGCGATGGAACTGGAGACTCAAAAACTTACATACCTGAGGATGTAATCATTCCCTTAGAATTCTATCATGCTTCAAAGGTAGAACGCGTAATTCCAAGAGCAAAGACTGGAATTATTCACGAATTTTGTTTTCCTTTTTTTCTATGAATGCTGATCTAAAAATTGCTATGTTCGCCTCAAGTTTAGATGAGTTA
This sequence comes from Candidatus Woesearchaeota archaeon, assembly GCA_023261345.1. GTDB lineage: Archaea > Nanobdellota > Nanobdellia > Woesearchaeales > ARS49 > JAHFOI01. The sequence continues at coordinate 5,468 of JAHFPE010000047.1, read as the reverse complement.
GGGCTTGAAGACGGAAAAATAAGTCGACTTTTGAGAATTGGATTGACAAATGCAGATTATTCAAGATCACTGGACGGTAGCTTGCGAGTTCAACCACAGATACATATGACAGTGGGTACCTCGATGGAGGGAAAACGGATTGGAGACCCTCATTCAATATATTACAGCAAGGAAGTTGAAGATGCTATACAAGTAATTGGTTTTTATGGGATTTCAGATCCTAATAGTTCAATTTTAAGAAATGCTAGAAATTGGATAACCCCTTCGCAATCGCTGTAGTAATTCTTTTTCGTTTTTCATGTTTTTTTTGGGACTGAATATTGTACACTCCGTTCTTTTACAGCAATATTTAAAACAGAGTCACTCCTCCTTCACTTTATGTCAGACAATACTCCGAAATACAAAATCATTTACGACCGAGAAGGATGCATTGGTGCAGCAGCATGCGCAGCAGCAAATGCGGATCATTGGGAAATAGTTGAAGATGGAAAAGCAGACCTCAAAGGCGCAAAAGAGACATCCCCACACATTTGGGAACGCACTATTACAGAATCAGAATTACAACGAAACCTTGAAGCTGCAGAATCATGCCCAGTGCGTGTCATCAAAATCATCGAAATAGCATCGGGAAAACAGATCTATCCGTAGACGTTTACGAAAAGATAACTATAAATATGTCTCCATAAATCTGCTTGTGATGGAACTCCCATCAAGCACAGACGGTTGTGTGTACTTCACAAGAAGAAGCCATCCGAAAGGAACTATCATTGCGTGGGCTCCTCGCGAGAAATGCACTTCCTGCAAGAAATCATTCATGGGAAAACCGGTTGATAAGAAAGGAAAAATCAGGATTCGTAGCACAGAATACACGTGCAAAGATTGCGGAAATACTGCTCAAAAAGAACAGTATGAATCATCACTCACCGCAAACGTAATTTATGATTGTCCACACTGTGGGAAACATGGCGAGATAAGTGTACCATTCAAACGAAAGAAGGCCAAGATTGTGGATCCTGAAGATGGAAAAACTAAAAGTGTTGAAGTTCTTCGCTTTCCCTGCAGTTTCTGCAAAAAAGATATTGATGTTACGAAAAAGATGAAGTAAGAATTCGTAATTCTCGTTCTTAATGATTGCGTTTTTGATTCTCATAAATTTTCGGATCGTAAGTATTAAATAGAAGTTTACCTGAACGCAATATATGAGTGACGAGTATGAATTAAGGATTAAAAAAAAGAATGTTGTTGTACACGTGCACAAAACAAGCGGTAAAGATTCTGAATGGGAATTAGTTTTCGAAGGTGCGGCTATTTTGGAAGCGCTAGAGCGTAGCAGAATTCCAGGTTCAACTATCAGTCTATGGTCAGAGTCAGATGATATTGGCGGATCAATCGCGTTCAAATTACTTCAAACAGTTGCAAAAAAGTTCGAAAGTGAAGACGTTGAAACGATCTACCCATCTACGGCAAAATTAGTAGGACGTGTGAAAGTAGCGATGCGTCAATTGAACGGCATATTTATTGACTGGTAATTATTGTACAGCAACTCTTTAATAGCCCGTACCGATTTTTTAGCGTATGCTAAGAGAAGAAAATCTTGCGAGAATACATGGAAAAATATTCGCTCACAGAATATGAAAAAGCCAAACTCGCACAAGAATTAAGAAGAAAAAGTCTCTTAGAACTTTCAAATATCTTATCGCCGAGTCTAGGTCAAAGAAACAGCACTTGCGTAAGTGGCAGTGGCAAAAAACACAAAAAATGTTGTGGTAAGACATAGCACGCAACAAACAGGAGACTCTACAACTGCCCTTCGTGATTAGTGCATCTTCTCGAATTAATCTACGAGAACTCCACCTGTCTTTTCTACGAAATACTTTTTCATGCGACGTTTTCTTTCTGTTACTTCAATAAATGCAACATTCGTAGTTGCTCAATTCAGAGGAAGGTCGTCATAATAATCGTACATAGGTAGGATTATTTCTCGATAAAAAAAGTGGGCCCGGCCAGGATCGAACTGGCGACCTTGTCGACGTCAACGACACGTCATACCGCTAGACCACGGGCCCGTAAATTGTAAAACTGGAGAGATACAGGAGCACATCTGTAAGTTTCCTTTTCTTAAACTGTGAATCAGGTTCTTTAAAAGCGTTGTGGCGTGAGGCGCTGTAGAAAAGTACCTTGCCGATTTTCTGAAGATATCTCTTGCTATCACTCAATTCGGAACTGCAATTATGCAATTTTATTAATTGAATTCTTTACTGTAAAAAGGAAGCAGGAAGGTATTTATGCAGTTTTTTCTTTTTAGAAAAACGAAAAACCTGATCAAACAGAAAAACTACTCAAGGTGGTATAATCAAGTGCATTTTCGTGAAGGAAAAAGTTGAACAAAAAGAAAAAACGTTCAGCTACATTCATTGTACTGAATCTCATCATCGTATTTTTTACCCTGGAGTTCGTCGTCGTTTTGTCGTCGTCGTGAGGGGGGTTATCAGGGGGACGCTTTCCTCCGCATAAATACTCGTTGCTCGTTGTAGTGAAAAGAAGGTAGTGAGAGTCTTTCATTTTATCGTTGGTTGCTACTTGTAATCAAGAGAATGTAGTAAAGAAAAAAATTTTGTGAGACAGGGCGAGGGAGTATTCTACAGAGTCAATATGTTGTGAACGAAAACGAGAAAACGTAAACACGTCCTTATCATTTATTTCCATTATATGCAGCCACTTTTACAACATAGTCAATAAGTCGCATGTAAACAGCAGCACACGGCTCAGTTGCGCTCGCAGAAAAACCTACTTGTTCTTTTGCGTTCAGGTCTAAAGTAACAGTTCTGGAACCAACAGTTCCCTCGAGTGAGATTACATAAGTTTTTGTACGCCCTGTACTTGCAAGAGGTTGTACAAGAAAGAAGCCTTTCTCGTGTCTTCCCCAGTTCTCGACTGGAATTCTATCGAACTGAGCAAGAATTATAGAAAGTCTGGATTCTTCTGCACATACTCTTATCTGAGTATCATCACCCATGACAAGGATGCTTTGCAGGTTGCTTAAAAGCCTTCACTTAATCGCTTTTAATTTCCTGCACTTGTTTTGTTCTGTGAATAGTTGCAAAGCTAGGAGTTACGACAATGTAATCTTCCCCAAATCCTGCAATTTCTCCGTCGATTGCATCGCACGTCTTTTTGATTTTGTTAACTGCGCGTTTGAGTTCTACAAGGTCTTTTTCCTTTAGCGGGCGGATGTTCACAAGAGCAATTGTGTATCCTTCCCTGAGGCTATCGAGCACTGTTTTCACATCTTCAAACTCGTTAAGAATAAACGGATGAACAACAATTTTTCCTTTTTCATCTTTGTTCGCATCAATTTCTAAGTATCCCTGATCTTCCTTTTCAATATCATCCTCATAATCTGTAGAACTAAATTTTTCTCGCAATGCTTCAAACAGCTTCTTCATGGCACAGACCTCCTAAATGTGAAATATAAACTCTTGCTACTCTCCCGTGCTGAATGACGCTCATATTTAAATGTTTGGATTGCCCTTTTAAACCTCGAAGAATTCTCTGTTCTGATGAGTGATTTGCTTGAAAAAATCGCGAGCGCATTTAAACTCTATCAATTTCGAGCTGCGCAGTATCTTATTGAGGAACCGCAATACGTTTTTTGTGCAGACAAAAACTTGATTTTTCTTGCGAAAAGTGCTGTTGCAGACATTAGCGGAGGATTAATTGATTCGAATGCATTATTTGAACGACTGATTCCAGACATGAAATCACGTGATGGAACTGGCATGTTTTTAACTGAGTTGCTCACTAAACTTGACCAAAAAATTCTTCGCGTGCCAGCGCGAGCGAACGGACAAGGAGTGCCGTTTCTCAAATCTCTAGGCTATTCACTTAGGTCGGATCAATCAATTATTGTTGGAGAAGGAGTGCATGTTGGTGACTTTGGAGGAAATGATTGCAAGGGCCTTCTTGTCGAATATGGTGATGGTATAACAATGGGTAGAGCAGCAGCAGGAGGAACTTACGTAAATGATGGAGAAGTCACGTTATTAAGCTTTAATGCATCAGCAGGAACGTTTGTGAATTGTAAAACCTGTCAAATACAAGGACTTTATTCTGTTGGGTGCACGCAGATTAATCTAGGAGAAACCTACTCTCTTAAACCTGAAAACGGTTCGCGTGTCATAAATTATGGAAAGACGTTTCTTGGCAGTGGAGTAATTCGTAGCACACCAACTGAAGAACACAGAGCAATAATTGCAACCTTACGAAAAGCAATTGATGAACTTAAGATGTGTAGTTCAGATGAACAAGCAATCCATTTGATTGACAGAGTAACTTGTGCAATAGCAGAATTAGCGTCGAAGAAATAGACTTGCAAGATGCACAAAAGATCCAAAACATAGGCAATTTGCTATGATTAGGAAATAATTTTGGAGTTTCTTTCTCTATACGTATACCAATCTCGAAAAGTCTCCACAAATAATTTTAATTGCGATTCAGTGATTTCTCGCGTTCTTTTTGGGACGCAAGATCTTACAAATGCAACAAAGTTTGGTCCATTAACAAACTCCATATCTGCATTCTGATGTGGATCCACATTTCCCTCGGTGATTTCCCTCTCAACAGCATCGTGTATCCCGTTTATGACTTGCACAGCCCAATTATAAAAGACCCCTGTACTGCGCTCCTGTGCAAATACTGGATTGAGTTTGTTCCTAAATGCGTACAGAGTACGTTCTTCTCGAGTGGTCATTTTCTCGATTACGTATGCGCCTGTGACGAGTTGGTGTATACTTTTTGAAAGTTTCGAAAGCTCGTCTAATTTTGTGCAAATTTCTGCTTCAATTCGCGCTTGTTCTTGTAATTTTGAAATCACTTGTTCAGCATTACTCGTGTCTTTTAATAATGAGTAAAGTTCGATTTGCCATTGAAGTGAACAGTGCAGGTGCATAAGTAGCTCATACACGTACCTACTCTTTCTAATTGGATACGCAAATGCTTCTTCAACGCGGCTTATGTGCTCCATTCCTTGTTCATGCGAAATTGCGTCTATCTCTTGTATCACTTCTTCTTCAGCTCGCACATCTCTGTTAAGAAACGTAAGTTCTTGCAAGAGTAGCTTACCAAGTTCATCTTGTTTGCTGCACGTGTATGGTGTTAATGCATGTAGGATACGATGTTTTACAGCTACAGTTCTTCGATACTGCTGCCAGCAGTTTTCACAATCCCTCTCTGTTAATTCGAGTTTATGTGCAAGTGCGGCAAGATTTTCTCTTGAAGATAAAAGTCTATTTAGCAAGCCAATGTTCAATTTTTACGTGCAGATATTTAAAATACTTTGCAAAAAAAAAGAAGAATTCAAAACTATTGGTGCCTTCTTGTTTCAATCACTGAACAAAAGTTGCGCATTTCCGCATCGTGTTCAATAAGATCCTTAAGCGCAAGATATGGAGAGCCAGCATACACTAAGT
>JAHFPE010000046.1 GCA_023261345.1 Candidatus Woesearchaeota archaeon | reverse complement strand
CCCTTCTTGTACCTGCACCACTTGCAGAAATGCGAGAGAGAAAAACACTATTTCAACGAGTTACGAATGTCATTGCGGCAACAGGAGTTCGCATTTGCGTTGCGAACCCAGAAGATATCATTGCAGGAGTGCCACTTCTATCAGTAAGGAACTCTACAACTGACGCGAATTCTTTCTCCAAAGAACTTGAAGCTGCCAAAAAGGCAGTACAACAAGAAGTAGAAGAAGTAATCATTCTGAACGGAACAGAAGGAGTTATCATCAAAGCAGACACACTTGGAAGTCTAGAAGCACTCACCAAACTCCTCAAAGATAGCAACATTCCAGTAAAACGATCAAGTGTTGGAAACATCACAAAAAAAGACATCACTGATGCAACAGCAAACCCAAAACCACACCACAAAGTTATATTGGGATTTAATGTATCGCAATCATCCTCATCCTCAAATGATTCATTAGTAAGTTCTGTATCTGAACCCGGAACTATTCACATCATCACATCTGATGTTATTTATCGACTCATAGAGCAATACACAAGTTGGGTTGAGAGTCAGAAAGAATCAGCTGATATGGAACAATTTAATCTTCTCACAAAACCGGCTAAAATTCAATTACTGAATGGGTATGTGTTCAGACAAAGTAACCCTGCAGTGGTTGGAATTGAAGTTATGGCAGGCACACTCGCTCCCAAAGTAGAACTCATGAATCCGCAAGGCAAAATTCTAACTGTTGTAAAAGATATTCAAGCAGAACAAGAACATATCACGGAAGCAAAACGAGGAAGTAGAGTATCAGTATCACTACCGAACGTTATCGTCGGCAGACAAATAAATGAAGGAGATATTTTTTATACAGCAGTACCAGAAGAACACTTTCGAAAACTCAAATCATACAAACAATTACTTTCACCTGATGCAAAAGAAGTACTACGAGAAATCGCAGAAATCATGAGAAAAACACAACCAGTGTGGGGCTTGTGATTCAAACTACAATCAAAAAAAGATCAGAATAATATCAGTCTTTTGATTCATAAGTTAATTCCAGCAAATGTGTTTGATTAGGTTTTATTTTATCCTCACTATGCTTCAAAAGAGTAAGCGCAAGCGTACTTTCTCCACCAGAAACGACCCCCTCATATGTTCTTACGAAATTTCTGCTACCTTCAATTGAACCAATTCCAGGTATGTCTACACGTAGATTCTCTGCACGTGTACCCAAAAGCGTCGCTGCACGACGTACTCTGCACGCGAGAAGTTCATCAAGTACAGACACTTTCTTTTCACCTTCAAGAGTTGTAGTAAGATAACCCTGTACGAAATATGGAGGCGAACTTTTAGAACTTTCGATCCTTGTGATTATTGCTCTTTGGGTGCGAGAGGAATATAATATTGCAACATTCACTTCAAGAGCATCTTCTTCTCGTGCATCATTTATGTCCCCACTTCCGCAACCACTCATTTATTTCTGCGCATACAAGAAGTTTAAATAGTTTATGTTACATCTCTGTATTCATGCAACGCGTCATCTTCCTTGCGAACAAATACGCAAAAGAATTCTTCAAGAAACTAAACGAACACTGGGGTTGCGAATCACAAGAAGTTCTATCACGATTTGCCGTCCTAAGAAGCACAAAAGATAAAATTTATCTTATGAGTAAAGATGTAGAACAGGTCGAACTTTCGAACAAACGACTTGATAGCATTGGCCTTTACTTTGCAGATGTACATGACGATAATATTCGACTTAGCATGGAAGGAAGCCAACTTCTCGGACCAATTGCAACACGAAATGTAATAGATATAACAGAGCAAGAACTCAAGCAATGGCTCAGAGGAGAAGACCTCGCCAAACAAGGAGAATGGGAAGGCTGCGTTATCATAAAGTACGGCGCTGATTTCATTGGAAGTGGTAAATACTCAAACGGAACAATCTATAATTTTGTACCAAAAACCCGACGGACTAAAGAGCTGCTGGTTTCAAGTTAAGCAGAACTAATTTTTTTCTCATTTCTTCTTTACAACCAGCACCTGTGGTCGTTGCCTCTTCTCTACAAACTAAACGAAAACTGCGTAGGACGAACTTCACAAAAAATAACCTGCGCAGTTTTCCCACACGATTTGTAGATGGGCACTACTTGGCGTTGCTTTTTTCTGCAGTAAAACTGAATTCAAGATTTGCGAATAGTTATCCTTCACTCCATTTTTTCGATTGTAATACGCAGTGTAACTGTGGAATTCTTGAGACAACGAACGAAATTCGTATTTAAGTGCTTCGCTGCTTTATTCGTATTTGTGAGCAGTGTTCTTTGCGATGTGAATGATCCGAGACGAATCACAATTTCATTCTCATCACAAAATGTGGGATTTACATCGCCCTCTATTTCTTCAGAAAGTTCTGCAACTTGAGGTTCCTTAAGATCCTCTATGCTCATTCTGATTCTCATTTTTTTTGAAAACTTCACGAGCATTTGCAATTCTTTTAAACTAAAATCTGCCGCAACACCAACTATACAATCACCTCTACGACTTAGCTCTTTATCTTTTGTGAATTCAAGAGTTGTCCTGTGTAGCGCAGTGATGTTTTCATGACCTCTGCACGTAAAAACCATCTTGGTTGGCATTTTATATCAGAGCACCGCACGACTTATAAAACCAAAGGATTCTTCATAGTGCTATGACCTCTTCATTTTCGGCAGCCTCTTTTTCTACTCGGATTTGGCAAGATAAAATTGAAAAACTTCGAGCACAAACAAGAATACCAGACCTTGACAACGCACTTACCTGCGCAGTACAACAAGCATTCCAAAACAAACCAGTATTATTATTCTCAGGAGGCCTAGATAGCAGCGTACTTGCACTACTTGCAACTCAACAACAGCTTCCATTTACTGCACTTTCTGTGGGAATCACAGGAAGTCACGACTCCAGCCACGCTAGAGAAGCAGCACAACTCCTTAACATCCCTCTTATATTCAAAGAATTATCAATCAAAGAAGCTGAGCACTTTATTCAGCTAGCGGCATCGCTTGTTCCTGAAAAAAGCGTCGTTCACGTTTCTGTTGGAGCAGTCATGCTTGCAGCAATGAAAACAGTCGCTCATAACAAATGTTCGAGTATTGTAACTGGAATTGGGAGCGACGAATTATTTTGTGGTTATGCAAAACACCAACAAGGAAATGAAGAACTTAGAAATAAAATATTACTTAATCTTGAAACAGACATCAAACGAGACACAACACTTGCAAATCATTTTGGCTTGCAAAGCAAAAGCCCATTTCTTGACGATGAAGTCATTACCGCAGCTCTCAACATACCGATGCCAGAACTTCTTCTAAACGGAGGAAAAAGCACACTACGCAAACTAGCGCTTGCGCGCGGAATGCCAACCTCACTTGCAACACAAAAAAAACGCGCAGCACAATACAGCACGGGAATGGACAAGATTCTTGGAAAACTTGCTAGAAAAAATAGTATGACAAAAGAAGAATATGTGCTTTCTTTAGGAAAAAATTAGTAAAAAATTGAATGTATTTTGCATAATGCAGAATTTATTTTACTCGCATCTGGCAACGGCGAATGTTGCCTCCTCTGAATTACTAAAACGAAAACGGCGCATGACTAACATACTAGAAATAACCATGCGCCGTTTTCCCAAATAATTTTTGGCGAGGCACTACTTGGCGTTGCTTTTTGTGGTAGTTTAAAATAGAAAATTTTGACATTCTAGCAATTGGTGAGCGCACGCGTAACAGTCTCACATGTGATCTGACCAGAATTGCCTGCAAAGTCAATTGCTCGAACGCATACTTTGGAAGTTCCAAATTGGGATACAGAAAATACAGAAGGAACTTTTAGAGAAGGAAAACAATTGTCTTGACCTACACAAGCAAACAAATCATTACAACCACTAACGAAATCGCCCTGATCAACGCAGGATACACTTACTGTTATTGGACCGGTTGCAGATGTGCCAAATACGTACGGAGAAAACCCTACAAGACCACTTAGTGAAACCAGAGGACCTGCAGTATCAGTAAAAGGTACGCGAGTAATATTGCCACAAGATAGGGACTCATTGTTTGATGAGATATCAGATGATGCAAAACACAACGTGAAATTTCCAATTCCAACAACACTAAATATTCCAGAATTTGATGTGTTCAATGTACATGCGGGAGGCAAGACACAGCCACTGCAATCGTTCTTTCGCAAACAAAACCGCGGCATACCATTTGCACAACCACTTCCTGCATCGGAGCACGAAAGGTTTACAGAAACATTATTTGTTGTGCTTGTGTTAAATACAAATGCAGAATTTCCTGAACGAAGCAAAACAAACGAAATCGGTGCTGTCACGTCGGCAACAGGCACGCCAACAACTATTATGCTACGATTTTCAGTAAACGCAACATTTCCCGCATCATCAATTGCTCTTGCGTTAAGAATATACGCACCGGGAGGAAGCCCAGTAAAATTTGTTTCCATGGGGGATAATCCAATAACATTTCGCAATACTGAAGAACCATTGAACACACGAATCTCAACACTACTTAACGATGAATCATTTGCTTCAACACGACTAGGAATAGAACCTGATAAGCTAGTTCCAGAAGCAGGAGTTGGATTCAAAAAGGCAATCACAGGAGCACTTGTATCAGGAACAAGAGTAAATGATTGAATTGCAGAATTAAGTAATTCATTTCCAGATGCAGCAGTACACTGCACATGATACACATAAGTTTCAAACGGAAGATTCACAAGCAGCCTTGCCTCAGTTGCATTTTGTGTCATGCCAAGAACACTAACTGGAACAAACGGACTTAAAAATGTAGTAACAATCCCTCCACTTCCCGCACCACCAGTTGCAGCACCAAAACCTCCAGCACCACCAGAAGTTAGGGCGGTAATAAACGAAGAAAGAGGAGTTGCAGTAACAATTGAACCTCCCGCACCACCCCCACCAGCAGGACTCAAAAAGCTAGATCCCCCAATAGCATCCCCGCCATTCGCACGAAGAACACCAGTTCCTGTTACATTACCAAATGAAAATACCATCATTCCGCCACCATTCGCACCAGTAGATGCAGTTGCACCAGTACAACCACCTGCACCTCCCCCTCCAGACCCCATAAATAATCTTGAGACATCACCCACAGAATATTTCAACCCAGGCTGGCCACTACAAGGACTTAATGGGCCACAACTACCCACGCCAAAACCCCCTTGGCTTGCATGACCTGCACCGCCACCTCCAGATGCTGAAGAAGTACCACATGGGTTAACATGACCTCCACCGCCACCTCCACCACCTGCGTTCGCACTAATACTTGCAGCACCATTCCCAGAAATTGATTCACCAGAAAAACCAATACCGCTAACAATTCCATTACCTCCACGATACCCTTTTCCTGCAACATCGATATTTCCGATGATGTTTAGCAGATTCTTTACTTTGAACGCAACTACCCCGCCAGTTACGCCATTCCATGAAGAAGCAGTAATTGAACTTCCATTTTGTACACTAAGAGTTGAGAATTCAGGAACATTCACAACCTGCGTTACACTCGGGGCTGCAGCATAGGCATTTTCCACTCCAGAATCAAATATCAACGTACTTGTAGCAGCATTCACAGAACGAATACGCAACAAATCATACCGACCTGCTGAAACACCGGTCATTCCGAGAATCAACGCATTTTCACCAGCTATAAAACCCACAACACTACTCACTTGCACAGACGTTGCCCCAAGACCAATTGCTCCAGTTGGAAACGTGTAGGAATTCAATACAGTGTTCGCAGTGCTCACGACGAGCGAGCCACGACTACCATTCCCAAACGTACCTGACCTGTCTTGTATAAACACTTGACAATTGGAAAAAGAATTATTTGAATGTACTGCGATTGTCGCAGTTCTTCCAATAATTACTGAACCATTTTGCGGAGTAGAAGAAACATATGCAAGACCATCACTCGCAGTACCTTGCATAACTTGCAGCACTTCAGCTTGTGTTACTGCGCGATTATAGATGCGAATATCATCTAGTGCGCCATTATAAAAAAATGCGTTATTATTCGAGCCGATAGTTAACGGAAAATTTGGAGATTGAGTCACATTTCCACTCAGAAGAACAATCTGATTCTGCAACACACCATCAATATACTGCGCTAGACGATTTCCATCATACGTGCACATAACATGATGCCAATTACCAAAATCAGTTGCTGCATTTGAGCGAACAAAACCATTGAATGCAACACCAGACGTTGAGATAACACACGCAATTGTATTGTCTTCAACACGAAATTCAACAGTAAACGAACCAACACTTCCTGTCGGCCGTTTACTCACAAAATCCTGAAAATTGCCTGTTGGACCAGTCATGTTATACCAAAACGAAATCGATACTTGATTTCCAAGTTGCAAATCAGGAGCAAACACACCAGAACCAGCGCCCAAAAAACGAAGTGCACTGCCTAACTTTCCTTGCACAGAAAACGCACCTGACAAATTACCCTGCACGCCACCAACACGATCAACAACGATACTGCTGTTTTCACCAAGACTGCTTTCATTATCTAATCGAGCGTGAAAGACAAGACCGGGCACTTCAGTTGCTTGAACAGATAACGAAATTACGCCAAAACTTAATGCCATAGTTACTACCACACTAGAGAATACTAGAATAGAAAATATGAGTAA
>JAHFPE010000045.1 GCA_023261345.1 Candidatus Woesearchaeota archaeon | reverse complement strand
CCTCTTTCAAACTCGCAATCGTGTCCTCTAAATCTTTTTGTTCAGCCATTGGCTTCATTGGCGCAAGAATATACCCTTGTTTGTTAAACGCAACAAGCCCCACTTTATTTGTCGGAGCAAGATCACGAAGCACACTCACAATCAAACTCTTTCCCAACTCCACTGCCTTTCCAAGACCAACCGCAGCACCCATACTACCAGAAATATCAGCGACAACAGCAACATTCACATCACCTTCCTCACGCTCAGCACTACCAACAGTAACAGGCAAAATCGTCTCAATAGAACTATCCTTGTACCCTCCAAACTCATATGCACGCTTTCCACCAAGCACAACAAGCCCATTTCCATTTATCACAAAATCAGTAAGCCCATCAACAGAAGGTTTTATTGTTGAGGCAGGAACACCATCAAGCACAACTGCGTAATACGACGAAAGATCAGACGGAAGAACGCTCCCTTGCTGAACAGTATATGATTGACGAAGCAACTGCCAAATTAACGGATCTGGCGCAGGAGACACCAAAAACACTTCCGGCTTTGCAACAGCTTTCACAGACTTGTAAAACACATTATTTTCTGCAAACGCATCGCTAAGGAGCAATTGCGCAACCAACCGATGATAACCTTCCTTTAATTTTTTTGGAATAGAAACCACACTCTCAGAAGTCTCCTTATCAAACACAACCTCATCATCAATTGAAACTTTCAAATGCCACGACGAAAGCGTACCGGAATGACGAACGTGCACAAGAAACGTATTATCCACGCCATCTAATGTTTTACCCGGTCCATTAATTTCCACACTCGCATCACCACGCACCTGATCAAGAGAAATTGCACTCACAGAAGCATTAAATTTTTGTGCGAGTAATCCCACATCAGAAAGTGTAGTTCCTGACGTCACCTGTCCATCACTTACAACAAGAACCGACGCACTTTCGCCCATACTTCCAATAAGCGCATCACCAAGCGGACTATCATCCGCACTTCCAAACGAGCGAGCTTCAACCTGAATTTTATTCTTTAATTCAGATACGAGCTTCTCAGAAGAAATGTCAAACACGTGCATACTTGAAGAATTATCAGATAATACACGTACCACGGGATCGCCCTTGAACTCGATCTCGTGCACAACATACGGAGTCGCAAGAGCAACTAGAAGCGCAAAAAGCATAATCGTGCGCGTAAACATCATCACGTTACGCACACGACGTTTTCTTTTACGAACATCAGGATCGTCCTTTAATTTCACAAATTGATGCCGAAGGAGTAGCGCAGTTAAAAAAAACATAGGAATAATCCACAATAACACGAGCGGACTCTCAAAATAATCATACGGCAACTTCATCAATTCCGCAAGCGCCATTATTCAATTACCTCGATCTTATAGCGAATCTCGTTATTTATAAAACATTTGCGAGATTCGCTAAAATAGCAAATTTCAAGTAGAAAGTTTGTAAATTTGTGCAATTTGCCATTAGACATTAGACATCCCCTCTCTTTTTCACATACCACAATTCAAAAAACAAAAGCACAAACGCAGCAGCAATCAAATACAAATCTATAGGAATATTACGAGCCTCACGAACTGCACGAAGCTCGAACGAACTCGCAGGAACTGCCTCTTGCTTCATCGGACTAATTGCCGACTCAAATTCATTCGCAAGATTAGCAGCAATAGTACGGTCCTCAAGCTCATAAAACCCTTGACGCTCCATTGAAACGCTCGCCAACCGAGAACTACCCTCGGGACCTCTCACAGTTTGCGGCTTATTCAACAGTAATGTACTTCCAGTCTTATAATTAAGCAACGCAACATCTTGCGCGCCAGTTACTGCCTTCAAAAACTCAGACCAAAAAATCGGAAAATCAGGACTTAATTTAAAATCACTCCACACTTCAATAAGACCAAACCACACAACATTTCCCTTCCCTCGCGGACTCACAACCAGAAGCGGGGTATCATATGCGCTTAGTACAGAAAGAGCATTTTCATCAACGAGAGATGCCCCAAAGAAATGATCAAGCCTACCAAATTCCATATTCTGCGTATACGCCTGAGACTGCCGCACACCAACAGGCGCCTTTCGCTCTGTATTCCCAAGCTTCACAGGCAATAACCCCTCATAATCAATTAAAGAACTATCTTCCTGACCATGAACAATAACAGTCTTACCCTCTTGTGCTTTTTTCTCAAGAGCACGTAACGACCCCGCAAGTATCTCTATTGGTTTCACATCATGAACAATGTACACATCAAAATCCCCCTCAGGAATTATTGGCAATTGCGCCATCGTAAGCTCAACAGATGGAATGGAGAGCAGCGCAGTTTTCAAAAACACACTCGCATTTGAAGTAATGTACAACACCTTTGTCTTTGATTGAATAGGCGCGGAAATGTATGCAACATTATCAAGAGGAAAATCATCACTTGGAGAAAGCTTCACTTCTGTTTTTCCAGGAGGAGTCACGAACGACACAACCTCAGTACCAAGAGAAGGAATTTGCAAAGGCTTCACAAAATCTCCAGCAGAAACTGAAACACTCACAGAATCTAAATTAAAATTTCTCACAAGAACACTCGTCGTATCAGGTCTTACTTCAACGCCAGTAAAACCTACATTCCCTTTTGAAGACGCAGTACTCACTGCATCAACCACAACTTTTTTCCCTCGAAGAACAGCCATCGCAGTCTGTGCATCAACGCCAGCAGTATTCACAAAATCAGAAATTACCACAACACGTCCCTCGTGCCCTTGCAACAATTCACCAGCAAGCAAAATTGATTCACCAAGCCGCGTTGACGTATCCCGAGGATGAACCGAATTCAAATATTTCAATGCATCTGCTACAGAAACACCCTGCACACCAACAAGAGGAACATCCTTGGCGAGCACAACGGTATTCTTACTACCAAGCGCCTCTTTTGCTTTTGCAAGTCCAATCTCAAAACGCGAACCACCACTCTCACGAACTTGCGAGGACGCGCTCACATCAAGCACAATCACAGTACTCTCAGCAGTAATATCATGCTGCACAACAGTATACGGCGAACTAAACGGTACTGCAAGCAAGAACAAAATTAACAACTGAATCAAAAACAACCAATCCTTCGTCACTTGCTTAAAAAAATTCGCAACCTTACTCCGTCCTTGCCTTTCCAAAAAAAACATCAAACTCGGAATACTCAATTGCTTTGGTTTCGGACGAATCAAGTACAACAAGATAAGAGGAACCAAACTCGTAAGCGCCCAAAAACCAAGCGGCTCACCAAACACAACAGGACCTAAAGATAAGACCATACCACACGCGCCGACTATTAGGTATAAAAAGATTGGCAAAACAGAAGAACGCGCAAGATCAGCAGACACGAAAAACACAAAACTGAAAAAATATTCTCTTATACAGTCGCTTTACTACAATTAGCAACGCGATAAAATAAAAAAAAAATGAAGAACGCTCACTAACTACTCTTCACTACAACTAGCAACGAACGATATAAAAAAAAGACTCTCTACAACTAGCACAACGTATTTTATGCGGGGGGAAGCGTCCCCCCGAGAACCCCCCTCATGACTACGACGAAGAAACGACGATTCTCTCGAGGGCTCTCACGAACGACGACGTTCACTACGAAAACGAAACACACGCGAAAAAAAGCACGAACAATAAATAAAAAAAAACCACAAAAGAAGGTGAGGACGCCGGCGCTGGGACTTTCAACAGCACGATTTTTCCGCCAAAAAACCGCAAAGCTTTTGAACCCAGATGTTCTTACGAACACCAGTTGCTTGGACTGGCGGCGTACCAAGTTTGCCTACGCCTGCATCAGGATTTTCTTTATTTAACATTTGCGAGTTCACTACAGTTCACTCAGCAAATGTTACAACGAACACTTGAATATTTGCGAATTGCAGATAGTTAAATATTGACTGAATCATATTGCTTTCTTATAAGGAGACCCCGGGCGACCCCAAGTTTAATAAGCTCAACTTCTGCTCAACAGTTATGCGCAATCCAGACACACACGTTCGCCTACCTCCCAACCTACTCAAACACGTACGAAGAGAAGCACACCAACTCCACGAAACAATCCCACAATTTATTCGTAGACTCCTCGCACACAGATATGCAGCTACAACATCACGCAAGCAAACTCTTGAGTACGGATTCGCAGGACCTGCAAAACGAAACGTTAAAAGTTACATTGACTTATTCTCTGAAACGAAACGAGAAAAGAAACACGTGAAACGGAAGAAGAAAGGATAACAAACCTCGACTCTCTCTCGCGCGCAACAGAGTTCAAATTTTTCTTTTGGTAAAACTTTTCTTTTGTGAAAAGAAAAGTTTGCGTAATTACTTTTCCGCCTTGGGAAGTAATAGCAAATTACAGCAAAAAATTCAAAAACTATGCGAATTGCTATAAGAACTGGCATCATAAAATAAGTGGGCCCGGCCAGATTTGAACTGGCGACCAATGGTGCTCTTCGGAACAGAGGCCATATAAGACCATCGCTCCTCCAGACTAAGCTACGGGCCCAAAGATAAACAACTCACATCATCCACGTCCTTAAAAAACCTGCGTAAGATCGGCTATTTTGAAAAGTTCGGCATTCAAGTTGAACGGGCAGAAAAGCTTTTGAACCCGATATCTATTTCGACGCGGTTGTTCAGACTGGCGCCAAACCATTAGTCGACGCTGGGTTCAGGTTTTTCTTCATTTTTTCTCTTTATGTGAATTACGAGAAAGATTTCCAGAAAGATTCCGCAGTCCAGATTGCGCGCACTTTAGAGAATCTTAGAACATGACTCTGGTTACACGTTAATGTACATTCTCAAAATCTTTCTGTGCACTCGCAACATCTGGCGAATTCCAAGATTTTAACACAGTTTGCAACGTCACTCCTAATCCCTTTGGTTGAGTTGCGAGCAGTTCACTCGACAATGCGGAAATTCCAAGCCCAACAATTTCTCCAGTTGGTGAGAGCACACACACTTTTGACCCAGCAACAATCCCGATTGTCACTCCTAAAATTCCAGGAACATGAAGCGGAGCGCCATGACACAAGCTTGGAATTGTTGTATCAAACACCCAAACTTTTTGCATGTTCACACACGCAGACTCGATCGGAAGCACACACTTGCGCAAAGGCAGTTCGTTACCATTCTCATAATACCACATTGCATCTTCAAGATCTTGCAACGTAACAGTCGCCTCAATTCTAAACGGCCCTGCACGCGAACGCACGAGCTCAGCCATATGACCGCCACCTAACTTTCTTCCGATGTCATGACAAAGAGTTCTGATGTATGTTCCTGACTCAACATCTGCTTTGAAGAGAACATCCTTTTCTTTAATCTCAAGCACTTCAAGAGAATAAACATTGCGCTCACGAATTTGCCGCTTCACAGCAGCCTTTCGCGGAACCATTTGCTTAATGCGACCAACAAATTGCGAACAAATATTTCGGATTATTTTTTCATCACACTCTTTATGCAAGTGCATAATACAAATGTATTCTTTTCCCTCAGGAAGAAGCCATTCAACAATACGCGTTCCTCTCCCGAGCGCAACAGGCAAAACACCAGTAACTGCAGGATCAAGAGTGCCTGCGTGCCCTGCTTTTGAGATTTTAAGAATCTTTTTTACAAACTCACTCACTTGATGACTCGTTGGACCCTTTGGCTTGTTAAGAGGAACAACACCCATGTCAAGAAGAGCAGGAATGCTACGTTCTCTTGCAATAATAGGCAAGTCAACCGAAGGAACAATAACCTCTGCGCCCTCTCCATTTTGAAATGCAATCTTACGAAAACGTATTTCACTTGACATAACTCTCACATAAATCGCTGCGTTTTTAAAGATTGGGAGTTTTTCACTTAATAATTCGCGCATCATACGTTCAACAATGCCACCTCAAATTATACTTGACCAACAAACATTCAAAGCACTTGCAGCGCCAACACGCATCAATATCCTCAAACTACTTCGAACAAGAAGACACATGCAAACTGAGATTGCACAAGAACTCAATCTTGCAGTACCAACAATCAAAGAACATCTCCTTGCGCTAGAATCTGCAGAACTTGTACAAATGAATGATGATGGACACAAATGGAAGTATTATAGTCTCACGAAAAAAGGTAGCAGCATTCTTGAACCCAAAGAAGAGCAACAACAAATGTGGATTGCACTTGGAGTCTTTGTCGCAGTTGTAATTGGAGGAATCGTTAGTTGGATACGAGAACTTCGTTTGCTTGAAGCAGGACAATTTTTAACAAAAGTTGAGTCACAAATGGAAGGAGTTAGCGCACCTTTGGCTGCACCAAGCACTGCAAAAGCGCTCAGCACAGTCACGATGCAGTCGAGTACCATATCAGATTCTACAATAACTCTACTTCAGACTACTTCTTGGCAATGGTATTTCATCATACTCGCAATTATCACAGTTTGGCTAGGCGTTACCCTCATACGAAATTGGAAAGCGAAACGATAGAATTCTGAAGTGATCAAGGAAATCATGAACTGCAGAATGAAGTCATGAAAAAGAAAGTATTATATACACTATCCTAATTCTTTTTTAAAAAGTTGCTTCCCATGAATAAACACAACACGCTTTTATCAATTTTTCTTGTAGTCGTCGTCATAGGAGTTGTGGCAGTTGGACTTTCTGTTTGGGACGGAAACACAGGACAGGCAATCAAGAAAGCCGCAC
>JAHFPE010000044.1 GCA_023261345.1 Candidatus Woesearchaeota archaeon | reverse complement strand
ATATCTTCCCCTACGATGTCAAGTTGATCAACATCTCCGCAACCAAGCCCTTTGTCATGCGCAATTTTGATGAATGGAATTTTGAGATGGTCATACCCCATAAGTTTTGCTGAGACTGCATCAATTGCAACTTGGTCATTACTTGCGAGAATAAAGTTTGTAATTCTTGGAATCATTGTTCTTGGTCCAGCGCCATCTCCAGCGACTGTTCCATCCATAACTGCAAACATTCCGGGATGAATTTCTTTTTGAATTGTGAGCAAATCAACAAGCACTTCGTGAATCATTTTGTGACAATGATGGCGTTGTTCAGTGATTAAGCCGCCAAATGCGTTCTTCATTGCGCCAGTCATGGTTGTGTGGCCGTGAGTCTTTATCGTCGGAAAATGCACAACATTTTTGCCAATAAACATCTTTGGTATCTTGTGTCCTTCAGGAAATATTTTTGGCATTGCAAGAAGTTCTGCTTTTGGTTTATAGAGCACCCATTCAACACTTGGAAGTGGAGTGAATGAAAGACCATACTTTTTGAGAATAGGAAGCCACTTGTTAAGTTCAGCACCCTTAATTGGATTAGTAACAACCGTCTTGTTCTCAACTGGAATAAGTTTGTCATACCCGTCTGCTTGAAGAGTTTTTAGAGTTCCTTCTAGTTGCCATGGTTCAGTTGAACAGCCAGGATAATACAATGTCCATGAAAGATTGAGTTTGAGTAGTGTTGGAATATCTTTAGGAAGATATTTTTCGTAGTTTGCAAGATGAAGAAGTTTATTGTAGTCTTGTAAAACTGTTTGTGGTGTTGTTTTGAGAACTGAAACAACTGATTGCTTCATGAAACAGATCACGTGAGTGTTGTTTAAAAGCTTTCTTGAACAAGTGTTCAATTGCGTTCATAGAAATGATTCAAATTACAAGGATTGTACATCGGCGGATTTAGCGTCTAAGTTTTCGAATATTTGTTCGAAGTCAATACGGTTTGTCTTGAAGAGACCTAATAATTTATGTGATTTTCCATTTGCAATGAGAAGTTCTGTCTTTCCCGTTTTTTGCACAACGTGGAGAACGTCTTTTTTGTACACCCATGACTCTCCTTGCACGAGTAAAAGATATCCTTTACGTGTTGAGTACTCGGGATCTGTAATTCTTATCTGCGCAATCGTATAAGGTATCCTGTTCATGCCGACGTATTTCGAGGCAGTTTCAAATGCGTATTCTGCGTGTATCATAAAATTCTTTTCTCGTTATCGTAGAATTCCTGTTTCTAATTTGTTACTTAAATCTTTCGATTATCAAGCGCAAGTAAGAATAAACTGCCAGTTCGCGCCATAAATTTAAATTTCGTTCACAAAACAAGAGTCACATCAGTTTATTATGTTTGATACCTGCACGACGCTCTTCCAAAACGAGTTCCTTTGTTTCGCATGGAAGAGTTCGGACTCTTGCAATATGATGCACCGCTTCGATTGAGCAACTGATTGTAGTAAATTTTCTCTTTAATTAAAACTTCTCCCATTCTTTTATGTTCTTCTTTTGAGCATTTGAGATAGTTATCGCTAGCACGTTGGTACCCTGCTACTGCCCATGAAAGAAACTCTCCATCTTTTTTCTTTCTGTATAATTCTACAGCAATTTTTGCTTGATGATGATGCGCTCTTGCTGCAGAAAGGCATTTCCCGCGGCGTACGTATTCTCTTCCAAGAAGATGGTAATTGCGGGTTGTTAAGAGTCCTAGGACTTCACAAACTTTTGTGACATCTGCTTCGGCAATCCCTTTTTCTCCTCCAATCTTTGACGTCTCGTATGCTTCATTCGCTTGATCACATCGCTGTCGCAATTGTTTAATTATCGGAACTCCGCTGGTAAATCCTCTGTTTAGTGCGCGTTTTAAGTAATAATTCATTCCGTGTACTAAGTTACTATCACTCACCTGCGCCCATATCGGCTTTTTTGTAATATGAAATAATTCAAATGCGGCTTTTGCTTGCGAAAACATTTCGCGCATTCCAAACGTCTTGAATGCATCATACTCACATTCCTCATGCCGTTTTTTATTGAACGATTCCGCATAAATTCTTCTGTATTCTGAACGATCACAATATGCACGAATCAGCCAGTTACAATCGCGGGTTTTTCTAAACAAAAACCTGGCAGTGTATGTTATTTTCTGAAGTGCGCTTCGAGTATTTTGGTGAACTGCCGTGGCTAAAACCGCTGCTTGCTTGACTTGGCAATCATAAAACTCGGCAGCCCAATATTCTGCTTTTCCAGCATCTGCAGTGTCTGGCTGATTATACAATTTATACAACTCCTTACTTGCATCTATTTTTACTGACAGCGCAAGTGCAATATCTGTAGGATCATCTGAATAACGCAGTGCCGCATCTGCTGCAGCATGCCAATATTTTGCTGATGTTGGAGAATGTGCAACAACTCTTCCTGGTTCTTCATCTCCAGAATAGAAAATGTTTTTAGCAATTCCTGCTTGCTGAAGTAAAAGGGTAAATAGCACAGGTTTGTAGTGCATATCTTTTGAATGTTCCAACTGAGCAGCCATGCATGAAATAATAGAGGTGTATTTCTCATGAAACGCAGCGAGCTTACCTCTTAGTAATGACTGTTGTTTTCTGTGCACTTCAAAACCAAATTGCAATTTTTTTACATCATCCTCCAAGGTACCGGAACTGCTTGCGTGAAGCCAAGTACTAAATTCACTCAAGGGTTGTTCATGTATTTCCGGAATTGACCTAAGCAAATCATCAAGGATCATAGTGAATAAACACCAGTGTTTCTTTATAACTTTTGAGTTTTCTACACTAATCTTTTAATAGCAGCATATTCTTCATAAATTATGCAGCAAAAAAAGATCATCGTCACAGGCGCAGCAGGTCTAGTTGGTCAGAATTTAGTTCAAATGTTGGTGAAAAGTGAATTTTTTGTAGTTGCTCTTGACAAGAATGAACATAATCTTTCTCTTCTAAAGAAGATTAATCCGAATGTAAAGTGTGTTGTTGCCGACTGTTCGCAGCAAGGAACGTGGATGCAATTGTTTAAGGATTCTTTTGCAGTTGTACAACTCCAGGCGCAAATCGCTGCGCCATCTCGTGAATTATTTGAGAGAAACAACATTTCCTCAGTTAATTTCGTGCTTGCAGCCTGCAAACAATATCGAATTAAGCATCTTGTGCATTTGAGTTCTTCAGTTGTTATTTCTGTTGCAACTGACGACTATACTACAACAAAACGCCTTGGTGAAATCGAAGTGAGGCGAAGTGGAGTCTCCCATACTATTTTTCGTCCACCACTCATGTATGGGTGTTTTGATGCAAAACATCTTGGCTGGCTTACAAAATTCATGGAGAAATCGCCAGTGTTTCCAATACCTGGTATCGGAACATTCGTGAGACAACCTCTTTATGTGCAGGATATGTGCAGAATTATTCTCTCCGCCATTCGAATTGGTCCTAAAAATCGCATACACAACGTGATAGGACATGAACGCATTCCATACATTGCAATGATGAAAATTCTTGCAAAAGAAAGAGGGCTTCATAGAGTTTTCATTCGATTTCCACCATGGTTATTTGGTGCACTGTTAAATACGTTTAACAAGCTTACTGGAAAAGCAGTCTTTACCACAGATCAGCTCTCTGCATTAATTGCGGGTGATGAATTTCCAATTGAACCTTGGACTAAAGAATTTGGGGTCATGTACACTCCGTTTCATGTTGCAGTTCGAGAGATGTTTGCTGATCCAAGATACAAGTATAGAGATGAAATGATATCTCCGCACTAAATTAACTCCTTAAATTAAAAAACAACTAAAGTTTCAGGAAGGTCTATATGAACAAATCAACAAAAAATGTCATGGTTCTTGGCGGTGGGCTTGCTGGACTTTCTTGTGCAGAAAAATTGCTGGATGCAGGTTTTGCTGTGACAATTCTTGAAAAAGACAATCATCTTGGCGGTCTTGCAGCAAGTTTTGAAGTGGAGGGGGAGTGGATTCCTAAATTTTATCATCATATTGTTCGCTCAAATAAATACACAATTGCTGCTCTTACGCGTTTTGGTGTCATGACTGGGGCAAAATGGCAACGAGTGCGAATGTCTCTAGGAGTCAATGGTAAATTATACGAATTACGAAAGTTATGGGAGTTTTTCAGAATGCCTGGATCAAGTGTTTGGGCGAAATTGAGGTTTGCCGCATTTGGTGCGTACACAATACTAAAGCCAACAGTTCCAAAAATTTCTGCACAAGAGAATGCGCAAGATTGGCTCTATAAGTATTGTGGAAAAGAAGCAACAGATTATTTTTGGTGGAATTTGTACGGACGAAATAAGTTCAATATTCCGTTATCACAAATTTCTGCATCACAATTCAGTCAGCGTCTTTGGGAAAAAGAAGGGTATGATTACTTCACATTTCCACCAAAAGGATTACAGCCCATGATCGAGGGATTTAGTAGAGAAATACAAAAAAAAGGTGGTGTCATTGTTCTTAGCGCGCGACTATCGGCACTTGATCTTGCAGCAAAAACACTTATCTACAATGGAAAAAAAGATACCTTCGACATACTAGTTAATACGATTCCAGTTCCTGAATTAATAAAATTCTCCCACGGATTTCCAGATGAGTACGTTACAAGCATACGAAAATTAAGGTATTGTCCTGCAGTTGGGCTTTGTTTTGCAACTGAAGACTGGCTTAAAGAAGGCGTATACTGGATTAACTTGTTTGGTGAGCGAGTGCAAGTTGTGATGCAGCATTCTGTGCTCTGCGATAAGTACAAAGGAAAAGTAACGTGGTGCATCAGATACGGAGGGAGTGAAGAAGACATTGGGCTTTCTGATGAACAAATTATTCGGGAATACACTGCTTGCCTCAAGAAATATTTCCCAAATGCAAAGTTTTTATGGATTAAAGTATTTAAGGAAAAATATGCAGAGCCAGTGTATGACAAAGATTATGTTTCATATGCTCCCTCTTACAGAACTCCACTTGCGTGGATTTATCATGCAGGAATTCAAGTAACCTTCCCCAAAATACGCAATCAAAACGTTGCACTCGAAAGCGGGTACAAGGTTGCTGAAATGATAGTGCAGGATGCGCATGAATGTACCAACAATCCTTGATCTGAAAGGTACGTGTGAAGATAATAGCACGCCTCTAGGGCTATTCTGTGACAAACTTCAGTCTCTCATTGATTTTAGACCCGGACAACGTTTCTTCTCAAATGATCATGAATTTGTAGAATGTAGTGATGTATTTGTAGAGGATAATAGTTTAGTTATGCTCATAGAAAATGGTACATACGATGCAGTTATCAGGCTTCTTGATGAGTTTAGAATTAAGCGCTGGAAAACAGGATGGAAACTATGCTGTGCAAAACAACTTCGCGCATCTTGTGGCGTTAGGTTTCAAAATTGTGAAGAAGAAGACATTTTCTGTATTGCACCTGCAACTTCAGTGTACAACCTGCATGCAATTGTGCACGGTGATCAATACACAGTGAAAGAGGAACAATTAGAACGGCGAATAGTGGAAGCCTGGATTTCATGCGACGATAGAAGAGAGTCAAACGATTCAATATCAACCAGCTGGAAGTTGTGGCGAACTCGGAGCTTGGCACAAGAATCTATTGATATTGTAGCCATCGAACAAATTAAAAAATTTGTCGAATCCACAGGAAAAAAAGGAGCATGCATGAAAGATGAACCAAAATACAGATGTCCTCGAGAGTTAATCGATGCAGAGCTAGAAAATGAAGGGGTTGTTGGCTTGGAAAAAGGGGCGTACCCTTACATACTCAGGGAGTTCTCTGACGGAGTTACTCTTGTTGGAAAACCAGGATCAATGCAACTTCCGATTTCATCATATTTCTCACCAGAACTAGGAATCCAAGCGTTTGAAGGCACTGCATGCGACTTCTGCCTTCCTCGCGCTGCTCAGAAATTCATTAAAATGCAAAGAGATGATCTCTTGTTACAATTAGATGCTCCGGATGATGCAAATTGTCTGCTAGTATCAGAAGCAAATGAATTATACGAATTTGATCTTGAAAGACTTCGTGTGCAAATTAAAAAAGAAGAAATACCTGTCTACAAACGCCAAAAGGAGGCAGTTTCAATCGGACACCATGGATGAAGATCATTATGTTGACGTTGTTGATGAACAAGATAGAGTGATCGGTAAAGATTTGCGAAGTATGAAGCCAGTGAAAGGATTTATCACGCGAGTAGTTGGAATTCTCATTCGAGACAGTTGCGGAAAATACATTATTTGCAAACGAAGCCCAAACAAAAAAACAGAGCCAAACAAGTATGACTTCACAGCGTGCGGAATGGTTGAATTTGGCGAATCATACGAACATGCAGCCAGGAGAGAACTACTCGAAGAAACAAAATTAATGTGCGAACTCAAACAGCTGTGCAAGAAGTATTTTCAGTTTGAAGAGCAAGGAAGAATTCGAAAGTGTATGCTCGCTGTATTCGAGGGAATTAGTGATCAAGATCCAGTACTTTGCGATGAATTAGTTGGGTACAAAAAGCGCTCATTTGATGAACTTCAGAATGAAATCAAAACCCACCCTGAACTATTTACTGCAAATTTTCCTTGTGAAATTGAGTTCGTGAAGGGATTACTGCACAAATAGTTTCGAATCAGAAGAAAATTTCACTAAACTGAACCTGCATTGAGCACCGCCAGTTGGTGCCGTGTTACGTTCATCGT
>JAHFPE010000043.1 GCA_023261345.1 Candidatus Woesearchaeota archaeon | reverse complement strand
CTTCATTCCCGTAATCATTTAATCCATTTCTTATAGCCAAATTTTTTCCCGCCGGAAGTTAGTATTTCCAATCGTTCAAATATCTTTCCACCCTCTATTTGCAAGTCATTCCTTTGTCTTGCACCAGGAAACAATCCACATCATGATAAACTCGCATTAGTTGTTCTTGATGCAAATAATCCTAAAGATGCTAAAAGATATCTCGTTTGAAACATTCACGAGTTCGCTCTTTTTCGGTCGCTCACTCGGTGAATGTTATTACGAACGACTCAAGTGATAGTCATACCATAATATTCTCCTGTGAGGGCGTTGCCTGAGCGTATCGCGAATGGCTACGAGACCGCAGTCGAGTGTGCCCGAACTGTAGAATCTTTGCGAACTGCCGAATGTTAATAACATTTTTATAACCCTCTCCAATGTGTAAGGAGTATGGCCGACGAGGGGAGACAGCAATGCATTTTTTGTCAGATCATTTCTGGCGAAATTAATGCTCGTAAAATCTATTCCGACGATGTTTGCGTTGTAATTTTAGATATTAATCCTGCGAATCCTGGTCACATGATTATTTTGCCCAAAGAGCATTATTCGTTCATGCCAGAAATGCCTGAGGATGTCACAAGTCACATCGGTATGGTGGCAAAGCATTTGAGTCAGGCAGCAATTCGTGGTCTGAAAGCGCAAGGAACAAATGTTCTTGTGTCAAATGGAGAAATTGCTGGCCAGCGTGCATTGCACGTAATGATTCATGTTATCCCGCGAATGGAAGGAGATAAAGTCGTTGGGTTTGACATTCCTGCAACTCCTCTTTCAAGCAAGGACTTAGAAGAAGCAAGGCAAAAACTAACACCCCTCATAAAGTCACAACTGAAATTTGACGTTGCGCAAACTCCTATTCTTGGTTCAGATACAAAAGCAACTCCTGCTCTGCCTGCAGTTCCTAAAAAAGTAGCGTCTCAAAAGCCATTTACAGAACAGATCGCGGTGCAACAATCGCAGCCTGCAGGCCAACCTAATCAAAACAGTTCTTCTTCTCCACAATTAGACTTAGATGAACTCACGAATTTCTTAACTGGAGGAAAGCGTGGCTGATTGTAACATATGCACTGCAATAAGTGCCAAGATGAATGTTGTGTATGAGGATGAAAAAGTTATCGCTCTGTTACACCCGCAAGGAGCAGCTCCCGGGCACATGCTTGTTCTTCCGAGGCAACATGCTGCACTTCTTGAACTCTTGCCAGATTATGTTGTTGGAGCATTATGGACAAAAGCCAATCAGCTTGGCAAGTGTCTTATTGATGGGCTTGGTATGCAGGGATCAAATCTCATTGTACAAAACGGGCTTGCTGCTGGCCAACAGCACAGTCATGCAATGCTACACGTAATTCCGAGAAAAGAAAATGATGGCATGCAATTCTTGTGGAGACCGCGACAGATTGGTGAAGAAGAATTCTCTACAGTTGAACTCAAACTAAAAGAAGAAACAAAGAACATGGGTCAGTTTGAGAGAGAAAAACCAAAACCAATTGAACTAAAACCTGCTGAAAAAGTTGAACAAAAGCAAGGCGAGATTGACTGGCGTATTAGACATTTACGCAGAATTCCATAACCAAACAATGATACCTAAAAAAACTCAGCACTACAGTGTGATTATTCTAGGTGGGGGATTTTGTGGTATTGGTGTCGCAAAGAAACTAAGCAAGGTTCTTCCCAAAGACTCTGTTGCACTAATCGACAAAAAAGATTATTTTGATTACATTCCAGGTTCTCCACGTCAACTAACTGCAAAAAAGAATTCATTGGAATTTTCTAGTCGAACATTATACAAATCAATTCTTCCAAATTGTTCAATAATACAATCCTCTGTAACCGAAATCAACGACAGGTTTGTGAACACAAAAGTAAACAATTATTCTTATGACTATCTAGTTTGCTGCACAGGAATTTCACCTGCACTTCCCTCATTCGCAAGAAATAATTCGAAGTCGCTTCACGTTTTCACTCCAACAACTTCAGCGCAAACATGTGAATTAGGAAAAAAAATATCGAACAATAATTACGAATCTATTGCGGTCATAGGTGGCGGATTTGTTGGCGTTGAAATTGCCGCAGAACTTGCAACTAAGACCTCTTCAAAAGTGGTGCTTCTTGAACCAAACGAGAGACTCTTGTGCAGAGGTTTGAATTCTACTTCCCTCAAAGCCGCGAGATTCTTGGAAAAGAAGGGTTGCATATTGCAGTTTGGAAAACGCGTAAAGGATATCAAAAAGAATCTGATTCATTGTGAAGATGGAAGCACGTATCCTGCAAGCGTGATTGCGTGGTGTGCTGGAATTAGTACAAAGGAAAACTCAGCGTTATTTGGAAAAGAATTTTCTTTGGAAGTTTCAGATCGTGGAATTCTCGTAAATGAATGTCTTCAATTAATTAATCACCCGCAGGTATACTGTGGAGGAGATCTTGCTGTAGTTCCTGAGGAGAAAACAGCACAAAATGCCGAAGAGCACGCAAAAGTAATTTATCACAATATTCTAACACAATTAGGTTATCACAAGAATTTGATGCGTTATAAAACAGCGCAAACGTTGATGCTCATTGGACTTGGAGATTACCGTGCAATTTTAACATCGAAGAATATTTCGTGGTACGGACGAGTTCCTGCGCTTCTGAAGTGGCTTGTTGAAAAATGGACTTTGTGGAAGATAAGACACTAATCTTTTAGAAGTCTAAAAATTACATCACGCTTCTAAACTTTTTTGAACAATAGCATTGCATCGCCCAAACTCCCAACTTTGAAACCTTGTGCAAGTGCATAGTTGTATGCGTTCATCACAAGTTGTGTTCCTCCAAATGCGCACGTCAACATTAGTAGACTTGAGCGTGGCATGTGAAAATTCGTGATCATAGCATAAATTTTTGATTGAAAACAATACCCTGGTTTGATGAAAATAGTAGACGTTCCTTTCGTAGGATACACAACTCCGTTTTTACTTGCTGTTTCAAGTGCTTTAACGCTCGTTGTTCCAACTGCAATAATTCGTGTTGCGTTGTTGATCGTTCTCGCATTAGCTCGAGTTATTTCCATGATTTCAGGCTCCGCGTGACTTGCATTTGCAGCGTGTACTGGCAAAAATGTTCCAAAACCAATGTGAAGTGTCACGTGTGCAAACATTGCTCCTTTCTTGCGTAACTGCCGCACGAGTTGTTTAGAGAAATGTAAGCCTGCGGTTGGAGCAGCAAGAGAGCCCTCTTGTTTAGAAAAAATTGTTTGATAATCAGATTCTGGAATTTTCTCTCGAACATAAGGTGGAGTTGGAAGAATAAATTCAGACTTAGAAGGAAGTTTGTCAAATACAACTGTAAATACATCGTTCGCGCGCTTTGCAATAACACAGGAACCTGTTTTAAATATGAGTTTGTTTCCTTCTTGCAATCTTCCTCCTTTTAATCGACACAGGTATTCCTTATTGCCCGTACACTGCATTAGTGTTAATTCAATTTTTCCTCCAGTTGATTTTCTTCCAATGAGTTTTGCTCTGCTCACCGAGGTATTATTGACAACAATCACATCGCCCGGTAGAATAATCTCATTTAGCCATGAAAAGATTCTATCTTCAAACGAACTTTTCCTAAGACGATTCACCACAAGTAATTTGCACGTTTCTCGTGGATGAGTTAAGTGCTGACTAATTTGTGATTCGTTAAGCAAATAATCAAACTGTGCTAACCCATCCATTGTTTCCTCAACTTCGAAAATGTTCCACATTCAATTGCACCTCTCATGTTCTGCATAAGTTCATGCAAGAAATAAATATTATGATAACTGGTTAAGGTGTATGCGAGCAATTCATTTGCGCGAAACAAGTGATGTATGTAAGCGCGAGACCACATCTTGCAAACTGTACATTCACAATTTTTGTCAAGAGGTTTTGTGTCATCTTTAAAGCCTTGTTTTGTTATACGGTATCTCCATTTTTGTTTATTGCCGCATGCAGAACTAAGCACGTATCCTAATCTGCCATATCGAGTGGGAGTTACGCAATCAAACGTATCAACTCCTGCCGCAACTCCAGTGAACAAGTCTTCAACAGCGCCAATTCCAAGCAAGTGCACGGGTTTATCCTTAGGAAGTCCCGACATGCTCCAACGTAGCACGTCTCGAAATTCTCGTTTTGGTTCTCCAAACAAACTTCCAATTCCAAATCCTTGAAATTTTCTTGCTGCAATAAATTCTGCACTTTTCTCTCTCAATTCTTTGAAACGACCTCCCTGCACAATTCCATAAAGTGCTTGATCTTTTCTGGTTTTTGCAGCAAGTGAACGTTCTGCCCAGCTATGCGTGCGAAGCAATGATTCTTCTGTTTGTGCTCGTGAAAAATCAAGAGGTGTGCATTCGTCAAAGGCAAATGTGATGTCTGCACCAAGAACTTCTTGCAATTGAATAGATAATTCTGGTGTGAATGTGTGCTTCAAATTGTTGTGTCCAGAATGAAAGATAGTGTGTTCATCATGTACTGTTGCTTGTCCTTGTTTTCCTAAACTCATTACTTGAAATCCTCCACTATCCGTCATTATTGGCTTATTCCAACCCATAAACTTGTGCAGTCCACCAAATTTACGTATGACTTCAATTCCCGGTCGTAAAAACGTGTG
Organism: Candidatus Woesearchaeota archaeon; assembly: GCA_023261345.1. Lineage (GTDB taxonomy): Archaea > Nanobdellota > Nanobdellia > Woesearchaeales > ARS49 > JAHFOI01. The sequence goes on along the minus strand of JAHFPE010000043.1, from coordinate 2,108 downwards.
ATATGTATTAACCATTAGGATTTGAGAGCCTGTATCCTCTGCCTGCGCTGGAGTTAGTCCTTTTACTGCTGCTTGTGTTGCACAAGGTACAAAACAAGGAGTTAAAATTTTTCCATGTGGTGTGCTAATAATTCCAGTTCGTGCTGCTAACCCTTCTACGGTAGTTTTAATGCGAAAACGAAACGATGCCATGCTAGAAATCTCCTAAGTTTTTTTGCGCTTGCGTTACTTGCTTTGATCGAATTGACCTTTGAGAGTTCAACTCACGTATTTCTTTTGCATCATTCATTGCTTCATCTTGCTTGATCTTTACTTCGACACCTTCAATAATTGGAACACCATACACTCCATCATATCCTGGCTTGAATTGTAATGTCTGGTTTCTATTTTGCAGCATGACACGAACTATTTTTTCACTCGCAACCTTCAAGAGTTGCTCTTGTGTGCCGTCCAGAACTGCACTCATCTCATTTCCAAATGCATCAACGATTTTTGTGTATGCTGCCCAAACATTTTTGTGACCAACGGGAAAACCAAGTGTGAACCCTAGTAGTTCAGCAAGAGGTAGCAAATGTAAAAATGGTTTGGCGTTTGGTGCTTTAGTTCCTTGGGAGCGATCCGCAAGTGATTCCACACGATTGAGCACACCAATAGTTAGTGGTTTCAAACATTTGGGACAGATACCTTCGTTCTTTTTTGATTCTTCTGGAGTGAAAATAATCCCGCATGCTCGATGACCATCCACATGATACTTTCCTTCTTCAGGGAAAAACTCTATAGTTCGCGCAATTTTATTGGTTCGAAGCGCAGATAATACATTGCCATATGTCATATTCTTTATTTCAAGTTCAGTACATTCTCGTCCTATTCGCCAAGGCCAATGACTGTGAGCATCAGAGAAAGAGACAAGATTATACTTGTCATTTCTTGAAAGTCTCCAATTCATTATTGGATCGCTACTTAAACCAGTTTCCAGACAATGAATAAATTTCGCGCGATCATTGAAACATTCTTCAACACTATCAAACCCTGATTTTGATCCAAACAAGCTAAACCATGGAGTCCACACATGTGCAGGAATCACTTCACTATCTTTGTCAATTCCACGAACAAGATCCACAAATTCTGGACAAGGAATCTTGAATATTGGTCTTCCATCATAATCTATTCTTCCTCGTTTGAGAAGTTCTTCTTGAAATTGTGGAATGCAGTCTCTACTAGGAAACAAGACAAGATTGTGAATTCTTCGCCCCTGTCCTCCTTGAGAATAGATGAGTGATATTTCTGTTGAGCAAAGAAAATTTTGACCATCTTTAGTATAGATTCCAGTTCCTGTGTCTTCAAGGTCGTTTTTGATTTCCAAAAACCATTTTGGGTGTTGACAATCAGAAGTTCCAATGACACCTAAACCTTTCATTTTACTGTACTTCGCAAGTAACGCAAGTGTAGTGTTCTTGCTGCATGCTGCTGAAAATCTGCTGTGCAAGTGAAAATCTGCAAAGACGTTCATGCCAAGTGTATCAAGGATGACTTATTTAAATGTGCGGAAACGCCATACACTCTTGCATTAACTCCCAGCAATTACGATCACAGACTAGAAGAATGCAGAGCAAATGGATTTGACATAAGCGGTCAAGATCCCAATTCAGATCCTGCAAGGAGAATAAAGGAACAAGATTTACCCGCAGTTAAAAGACTTGGTGCGTGTTATCCAATGCATATCTGGCACATTACAAAACTGGTTAATGGAAAATGTCCAAATGATGATGCTGCAGAAGCAATGACCGAACTATGCAAAAAGAATAAAGGCTGCCAACCGCTAGCGTGCGCTTCTGCAGAGCAAGTCAAAGATTTAGCTGATGCAAACAAAATAGTCGACTATTCCACTATAGAACAAAGCGGTTTTGATCCTGACTGTTCATGTAATAATCTTGATGCATCATACAATTGAAATTACAAGGTGCTCTGCACGTATGTGGCATAACATTCGCCAAGCGCATGATCTAGCAGCAGAATGAAATTGCAAATGTTCGACGATACCTTTTTATTCCCCTTCCCAGTTTGTTTAGTTGAAGAATATGGCTGGATTAAGAAAGAATCATCTTGAA